>PMLH01000613.1 GCA_003159055.1 Myxococcales bacterium | reverse complement strand
TCTCCTTGGTTCATCGGTTCATTGTCTGGCTATTGCCTGAGCGACTGGATAGCCACTCATGGTTCCTGAGGTCCCATATCCTGCACGTGCTGTTCCAGTCATACAGGTCGCCCCCATCATTCCTCCTGGTGCGCAGTCCGCATACGCCAGCTTGTCGATCTGACTCTGCGTTAGCATCGCTCTCGGCTCCGAGAGGTTGACGAAGATCCGGGCGTAGGCGTTGCCGGGGTTCTGCCCGGGATATCCGTAGTAAAGGCCGTCGCCCGTGCTGGGGCTAAAGCCGTCCGTTCCGTCCAAGCTGGGAGAGCTCGATAGGGTGTTCGTGGTGGGCAGTCGAAATGTTGTCACCAGGACACCACTGACTCCATCGAGAGTGGCCGCTACGGTCGACAGTTGGTAGTCGAGCTGCAGCCAGGTCATGGTGTCGTGTGGGTAGGACGCCGAGTCGCCAGTCATGGATTCGCTGAGAGAGCCGCGTAGGTTCGCAACCGTGCCGGTCGTCGCGTCTAGCGAGAACGATCCGACGAAGATGGAATCATTGGGTTGCGTGTCCGGCTCGTAAAACGTGGCGACCACGGTGTAGTTCGTGACCAGGTCGACGAAGGGAGACGGCATGCCCTCGCCGAGGGCGTTCGTCGCGCGGACGGAAAAGGCGAAGCCGGCGCAGGTGGAAGGGCAGCTAAGGACAATGGGCGAGGACGGTCCATTCGCGGCGATGCCTGCCGGATTTGAGAGGACGGTGTATCCCGTGAGAGGGGTTCCGCCGGCCACGGTACCGCCGATACGAATGATAGCGGTGGCCGGCGTGTCGCCTGCGGTTACGCTGATCTCGGTCGGAGAGCTCGGCACCGTCGCGGCCGAGGCGGGACGGATCGGGATCGTCTGAAGAACCTGCTCCGTCGCCGTGCTGGCAACCACCGTACAGTCGCCAGGTGCAATCGCGACGACGAGCCCACTTCCGCCCTCGACTGTGCAGACGAGCGGGGTCGTGCTCGAGTAGCTCACGGCGGTGCCCGAGGTGTCGACGGCCTGAACCGTCGCTGTGTCGAACAGGTTGAGTGATGGAATCTGGGAGAACGCGAGGACCTCGCGCGTGAGCACGAAGACGACATTTTGGGTTGCCTGCGGCGCCGGAGCGAAGTGCTCATTCCCAGCCTGGTCAGCCGCCACCGTGCAGATTCCCGGCCGCAGGCCCGTCACGATGCCCGTGATGCCATCCACCGAGCAGCGTGTCGGCGTCAGGCTGCTGTAGCGCACCGCCAGGCCGGAGCTGGCCACCGCCGCTACCACGGCCGAAGTCTGGTCAACCGCTGGCGGCTCTACGCTGGGAAACGCGATAGTCTGCGGACCCGCCTCCACTGCAGGTCCGTCGTCGCAGGATGCCAGGGAGAGGGTGGCCAGCACAGCCATCGCCGCCGCACCGGCATGAGCGCAGGTCAAACACGTCTTGGGCTGCGGTGCGCTCACGCTACTTCACGAAGTTGCCGGGTGTTCCAGGAGCGCCGAGATGCAGTTGCTTGGCATCGCCCTCGCGGAATTCCACGTTGGCAATCCCCTTCGCGAGATGGGCTGCGCGTTCGACAAAGAATGGCGGTGAATCGATTCCGACAACACTCGCCCGAGGGAAGAGATCACGAGATAGATGTCTCATAAACGAGATGCGGTCGCAATAGATGGACGTTGTCCTGCAGCGTCCAAGGCAAAATTGCTGAGACTCCTTAGCGTGGCCATGGTTCTTAAGAAGACACGTGTCTTTTCTAGTTGACATCGGGATCCGGATCCCGCGATAGTGCGTGCATGAGACAGTTTGACTGTTGCTGTTCAACTCCGTGGTCCTCGCTCGGACGCTTGCAGCGGTGAACACACCACGGCAGTCTCGTCGGACGCCGTCTGCTCAGCCGGGCAGCAGGACCGTCGAGGTCACGGGGATAAGCGACGCAATGATTCGGGCGGTGGAAGAGATCGGCTGGCCGGCACGTGTTGAAGGTGAGGCGGACGCGTGAGCGCCATCGGGGCTCGCTTTCGTTTGCTCGGCACCTTGCGAAAGCAGGCCGTGGACCGGCCGCCGGTAATCTGTATGGGCGGAATGATGAACGCAGCCATCGTCGAGGTGATGGAGAAGACCGGCCACACCTTGCCCGAGGCGCACTTCTCGGCGACCAAGATGGCGGCTTTGGCCGAGGCGGCAAGTGAGGCGACGGGCTTCGAGAACATTGGGCTTCCGTTCTGCATGACGGTGGAGGCCGAGATGTTCGGAGGTGCCACCGAACACGGAACGCTGGAATGCGAGCCAAAGATCCAGCACGAGGCGTTCGCATCGCTGGATGACGTGCGAGTTCGCCTGGATGCAGACAAGATCGGCCGTTCGGCGGTGGTCACCGAAGCCGTGAATCTGCTTCGTGGCCGGCGGCCGGACTTGCCCATCGTAGCGACGCTGAAAGGGCCAGTGAGCGTCGCCGCCTCCATGGTGGATCCGATGACTTTCTTGAAAGGGCTGCACAAGTCGCGCAAGTCGGCCCATCGCGTGCTGGAGGAGATTACCCACGTCCTTGCGTCGTACGCGGGAAGGCTGGTGGCGGCCGGGGCCGACGTGATTGCCATCGGTGATCCCACGGCCACGGTGGAGATCCTCGGCCCGGGTTTGTTTCGGGATTTCGCCATTCGATATCTCAATGGGCTGGCGGGCGCCATTCACGCCCTGGCCACGCCGGTGATCATTCACATCTGTGGCAGGCTTGGCAGCGGTACGCAGATGTTGCCCAGCCTTGACTGTGAAGCGATCAGCGTCGACGCAATGGTCAATCTGAAGGATTTGAAGGCAGTCTCGCCGTCGCTCACGACGATGGGCAACCTCAGCACCTATTTGCTCGAATGGGGGCCGCCGCATAAGATCGCCGAGCGCGCGTCGGAGCTGGTCAAGGACGGCACCGACATCGTCGCGCCAGCGTGTGGGCTGTCCACCTCAACCAACTTGGCGAACATCACGGCCATGACTGCCGCCGTCAAGGCCGGACGCCGATGAGCGAGCGGGTCCGTGTCGAGTTTGTGCCGGGTGGGCCATGTGCCGAGTGTCCCTTCGCAAGATGCCCTCGGCGCGCTGGAAGACGGCGTCGATCTATTACAAGCGTTTGTTCGACGACAAGTTCAGCGAAGCGCGGGTCAATCCCGCCGAATTTCGCCGCATCGAGGACCTTCGCCGCTATCCCTTCATCGACAAGGCAATCGAGCGCGCTGAACATGCGTGTCACATGCCAAAAGGTTGTGTTTCCGCCCATCACGCTCCCTCCTTCTATCGGTAGACGGCCGACCACGATGGGTCGCACGTAACCTTTTTGGGGGTTGGTCGAGATTGGGGCATGCAAGTCAGACATCCGTCTAGTATCATGGACACCCCAGTGTCAAGTTCGGCAGAACGAAATCGTCCGGCGCCGGCAAACGCTGCGCTGGCGAACAGGGCGTCGCTCTCTACGCAACCTTCTCCGCTTCGCCGATGATAGCCACCAGAGCGCGCCGGTATTCGTCGAGAAAACTCCGAAATTCTTCCTCGGACAGCCGCGCCTGGTAGGCCGTCAGGGTGGTGCCTTTGGTCCACTCGACGACGTCGTTTCCCGATGGCAACGGGTGTCCGTAGACCTCGACGCGGGCGACGTGCTCGGGAAAGCCATTCTGGAACAGGATTTCCGCGTACCGCTCCACCGGCAATGTGCTGGGCTCGCGCGCCGGGGTCAGGAATGCGTGCGGGAACAAGCTGCGCGCGACGGAGGCGGCCACCACGTGCGACGGGTGATCGAAGTTGAACGGCACTTGGATCCCCGGCCACGAACTCCGGGGCAGGCCGATAGGGCTCGACCGGGTCAAGCAGGAAAAAGCGTGCATCGATCCTCGCGGGCACCCCTTGCCCGGCGGGTCTTTCGTTCCGGATTCGGATTCGCCGAGCCGCGCTGGATCGGAGGCTGTTCAACTAGCAACATTCTTGTGCTGTCGGAATTTGAGCCGTCCACCTCACGTGGCAATTGTGGTAACGATCCCTTCGAAGCCTGGAGTTTTCCGATGCGAACATCGAAGGACGAAAACTGGAGAAGCGAAGGCCGCGCATTCCTCAAGTCCGACCGCTGGGAGGAGTGGCGCAGCGGCGCGAACGACCAGAAGAGCGGCGTGCCCGCACCCGCGTTGCAAAAGGCGGTGCCGGAGGGAGCGACGCTGGTCTCTCTGCCGGATCCGAAAGCGAACGGCATCGGCAACCTGTCCCTGACCGAAGCCATCACCCGGCGCCGCACCGAACGACAATACTCGGCGAGCCCTCTCAGTCTCGGTGAGCTTTCGTTTCTCCTTTGGGCCACGCAGGGTGTGCACGAAATCGTCCGCGAGGGCACGGCGCTCCGTCGAACAGTTCCGTCGGGTGGCGCCCGTCATCCATTCGAAACCTGCCTTTACGTGGACCGCGTTTCCGGTCTGGAAGTCGGGCTCTATCGCTATTTGTCCATCGAGCACCAGTTGGCGCTCCTCGCGGCCTCCGGCGACTTGGGCGCACGCATCGACGCTGGCATCAACAATCAGAGGCGCGGCGCCGCCGTGGTGTTCGTTTGGTCCGCGATCCCCTACCGCACGGAATGGCGCTACGGCTTCCTGTCCCACAAGCTCATCGCTTTGGATGCGGGGCACGTCTGCCAGAACCTCTATTTGGCGGCCACCGCCATCGGTGCCGGCGTTTGCGCCATCGACGCCTACGACCAGACGAAGATCGACGCTGCCATCGGCATCGACGGCCGCGACGAGCTGACCGTGTATTGCGCGACGGTGGGAAAGCTGCCCTGACGCTTTGGCATCCCTGCCACTACCAATGAACCTCCCGTGCATCGGAATGCGTCTTGCCCGACAAGTGCGCGTGCGCGACGATAGCCGCGGCGCGGGCCCGGCGAATAGCCCCCGCGTCGGCGTTATTGGAAACCACGATGGCAACCCGGGCGTCGAGCACGCCGCCCCCGCAGGCGTCGAAAATGGCCTGCAGCGTGGTCCCTTCGTGCGAGGCGAGAACTGCGATGTTCATGGCTTGGAGGATACTTCGTCCGGAAGGAAGCTTCATCCCGGTGATCGATCCGCAATCTCGGACGCCCCTTCCCGTCGCTGACGTCGCCACCAGAGCGCGGCCCCAAGCGGGACGAAGGCCGCACCAGCCGCTGCGGCGCAGACGGCAGCATAACCGCTCCGGGCGGCAAGAAGTCCGCTGGCGATTTGGCCCGTTCCGGAAGCCAGGTTCATGACCAGGTCGTTTAGGCCCTGCATCTTGGACCGCTCACCAAGGCCAAGCTGATCGGAGAGCAAGGCCGACCCCGCCACATAAGCAAGGTTCCACCCGAGACCCAGGGCGAACAGTGCCCCCATCAATGGCCAGACGCCGGTGGAGGGGCCGGCCCAGGCGCATGCCAGGGCCATGACCACCGCGCCGACGGCGATCGCGGGCGCGCGGCCCTTCCTATCGGTGAGCTTCCCGGACCATAGCGAGAACGCGTACATCCCCAAGGTGTGGGCGGAAATCACAAAGGAAACCGCACCGAGCGCGTGCGCGTGATGCTTCATGTGCACCGACGTAATGGACATAGGGACCATCATCGCCACTTGGGCGAAGGCCAAAGTGGTCATCGCCACCCTCACGCCCGGCCAGCGGAGCAGATCACGAATTGGTAGGCTCGCGGCCTTCCCCGGTGGCGATGCACTGGCGAACCATTCGCGGGCGAGATCCCTCGGGTCCGGTCGGAGTCGGACGAAAGTCAACACAGCCGCCGCCAGCAACGCCACACCGCTGGCGAGATAGGCTCCGGCCAAACCCATGCTTCGCGCGCCCAAGGACAGGTTTGCCATCGGTCCGACGAGGAGCGGTCCGAAGATGGCGCCTGCCGTGCTTCCCAACACCACCCGTGAAACCGCGCGACCCCGTTGTCCGGGCGGGTGTATTTCCGCTGCGGCGAACCGCCCCAGATCGACCGCGGACCTGGCCAGGCCAAACAGGAACAAGCCGGCCAGCAAGAGCAGCAACGACCGATGGAATACGCCAGCGACGGCGAGTGCCGATCCCGCGACGCCGAGCGCCTGTCCCGCGGCGATGCCCAGGCGCCTTCCGGCCCGTTCCATGGCGTATCCCCACAACAGCGAACCGGCGGCCTGGCCGGACACGTAGATCCCCCCGGGAACGCCCGCCATGGCCGGCTTTCCGGTGATGTCCACCGCCACAAGCGCATTCACGGTGAACGCGGCGACAAATCCGGCCGAGCTGAGGCACTGGGAAAAGAAAAGGGTGCGGGTGATCTTGCGGGCGGTTCGATGGTCGTATTCAAGGGTTTGGATCATTGGGCAGTCTTCGCGCCCGCAAGGCCGAAGCGGAGCCCTTCCCTCGGGGAAGTCGAGGTGCTCGCCAGCATCTCGGGTGACGAGGCTCCGATGACAGACATAGGCAATGAGACGCATGTCTAGTATCCTGGACGCCTTCATGTCAAGCCTCTGACCCGAACGATTCCCGAAACCTCCATTTTCGTCCTACCGAATTCGAACCACGGGGTCCTACTTCGATGGCAGCAAGTACAAGTTCGGCGATGCCGCCTTGTGGAGCGTCCACGGGCAGTATCGGCCGCTGGCCACCGTCGCCCTGGATCTGGGCCTTGATGGGCGATTCGCCCGGGTCGACAAGACCACCGATGCCGGCGACACGTCGAGCAGCACCCAGGGCAACACCGGCGGCCTGCTTCTCTCGGCAGCACCCGGCGTGTACTTCAATGCGGTTAGCAGTTTTTGGCTATTTGCGCGCTGCCAGGTACCGTTTTACAAGAATCTGAATGGCGAACAGGATATCAAGCCGTCCGTCGCCCTGGGATTGCAGTACCAGGCCGCCTATATAGCGCATCCATCCGCTGGGGCCAGCAGCGAGTCTACGCGGCGGCGGTTTTCGCTTCTGTCCACCATGATGGACACGTGCAAGTGAATGGATGTTGCTGATCACGCGTCCCGGCGAGACGAAGGCTTGGCTCGCAGCTTGCAGTCAGCCACTGGCTGCGCGACACACGAAAGGAAGGTTCGAAATGCCAACCGTGGAAAGCGACCGTCGAAATAAGATCCGCGTCCCGCTGCAGAGGACCGTCGACGAGTCCTACGACATCGAAATCGGTGAGCACCTTTTCCAGCAAGTACCCCGGGATCTCCGCGCGAATATCCTGCCCGGGGCGAGTCGGATCGCCATCATCACCGACCGCAAGGTGCGCGCACGTTACGGCGAGAAACTTCTGGGCCGACTGCGGGGCGATGGCATCGACACGGCCATCTTCGACTTCGTCCCCGGCGAGCAGAACAAAACCCGTGAAACCAAGGCGTCGTTGGAGGACGCGCTGATCGCCGCGCGCTTCGGCCGGGACAGCGGGATCATCGCCCTTGGCGGCGGGGTCGTCTCGGATTTGGCGGGATTCGTGGCCGGCACGTTCGCACGCGGAATCCCCTTCCTGGTCTATTCCACGACCCTGCTTGGCGCGGCGGACGCTTCGGTGGGCGGCAAGACCGCAGTGGACACGCCCGTGGCCACCAACCTGATTGGCCTGTTCCACCAGCCGAGGAAGGTTTACATCGACACCGCCACCTGGAGCACATTGCCTCCGGCCGAAATCCGCAATGGGCTGGCGGAGACAGTCAAGCACGCCTGTTTGGGAGATTACGCCTTCTTCCAGTACTTGGAACAACACCTTGATCATCTGTTGCCGGCAACAGCTACCGGTGGCGCCATCGATCCCACCGTGGCAGCACACATTGCCACCAAGAACTGCGAGATCAAATCCCACGTCGTGGTCGAGGACGTCCACGAGACGAACTTTCGGCAAGTCCTCAACCTTGGCCACACCCTCGGGCGGGCGCTGGAACCCCTGGCAAACTTTTCGCTGTCCCACGGTGAGGCCGTGGCCATAGGTCTGATGTTCCAGCTTCGCCTCGGCAGCCGATTCGGGTACGTGACCGGAGAGGAACTGGCCCGCGTGGAGCGACTGCTTGCACGCATCGGGTTGCCCACGAAGATCCCACGTGCCATTCCCGCTGGGCAGCTCATCGAGAAAATGCACACCGATAAGAAGTCGCGACGCAACGCCATTCGATTCGTATTTCAGGAATCCATCGGGAAGATGGTCCACTTCCCCAATGGCGACTGGTCGCGCACCGTCGGCGAGGACGAGTTGGCGACGGCCCTCGCAGAATCGTATGGCTGAAGGGCCGACAAACGGAGACTCACGTGTGAAAGGCTACCCGCGTGGCATTCGCGCCATCGCGTTCGATCTCGGAGAAACCCTGCTCACCTACCGCGACATTCCGCCAAGCTGGGAATCGCTCTATCGCGCGGCCCTCTCCAACGTGGCCGATGCCTGTGGCGGTTCCCCCACCTTTGCCCAATTCGCCACCGCCGAAGCCCTTCTCGCCGAGTACAACACCCGGATCAACTCTCGGGCCGAGGAGGTCGCCGCAGAACACATCTTCCGCCGCGTCCTTGAGGCCTGGTGGCTCTCAGCCGAACAACTCCAGACGGCCGTCGAAGCGTTCTTCCGCTTCTTCCAACAGAACCTCATCGTCTACCCGGAAACACACCAAACCCTCGCAAGATTGCGCCAGTGGGGCCTCAAAATCGGAGTACTCACTGATGTTGCGTACGGCATGCCCCGGCCATTCGTCCAGAACGGTCTCGCCAACGTCGGCATCGACTCACTCATTGATGTCCTATTCACGTCTGTCGATGTCGGCTTCCGAAAACCCAATCCGCGCGGCTTTCTGGCCCTTGCCAGGGCCCTCGCGGTTCGGCCCGCCGAGATGATCTACGTCGGTAACGAGTCGAAGGACGTGGTCGGCGCCAACTCGGCCGGCCTTTTTTCCGTGCTCATCGACCGTGACGGCTTCGTCCCTCAGTACGGCCAGGGCGCCGTCATTCACTCCCTCGCCGAAATTCCCAAAGCTTGGGCGTGCCGGTCGAGCCCGAAGGCGATGCCTGGCGATTGATATGACCGTCGTGAAATTCAGCCCGATTCTATTCGACTTCGACTACACCCTCGCGGATTCATCCGCCGGGTGATCGAGTGCGTGAACGCATCCTTGCGTGAGCTGCGATTGCCACTCGCCAGCCCAGAGGTCATCCGTCGGACAATTGGCATGTCACGACGGCCCACGTCGTCTAGGACGCCAGCGCATTCCAGCGGATGTTGAAAATGCAGCACTCCACCAGCAGATAGTTGCTCCAGCAACAGTTGATGTCGTCCCAACACACGAACAATCCAAGCCCGCTTGATTTCCATCCATCTCGTTTGCTACAAGACGCGATGGAAGACCTACCCGCTCTCGTGGTTCTCGACCTCGACGGAACGCTCTTTTCCAGCGCTGGCGAGGTCTCGCCCCGGAACCTGGCGGCGCTGCGCAGTTGTCGCGAGGCAAGCATTGAGCTTTGCATTGCCAGCGCCCGTGGACCTGCCGTGGGTGCTGGTGACGGTCTTTCATCAGCCGACCGCCATGCTGGCGACGCTGCTCACGGTGGCGGGCATCGCTGGCATCCTCTTCCAGCCGCTGCTTGGCCGGGCGATTGACAAGTTCGGTGAAAAGAACGTGCTGGCGCTCGAAGCCGCGTGCCTGGTGCTGGTTTGCGGCGGATACGGCTTTTCCCGCAATTTATTCTCGGAGCGCACCGCCTTCCTCATTGCGTCCATTTGCTTTGTTGCCGACCAATTGCTCATGTCGGTGAACATGGCGCGCTCAACCTATCTCAAGAAGATCGCCGTCCATTCCGGTCACGTCACCCCCACCCTGACCATGTCGGTTTCCCTGGACCATGTATTTTCCATCACCATTGCGCTGCTGGGCGGCGTGATCTGGTCCAAGTGGGGTTATGAGATGGTCTTCGTAATGGGCGCTGGCATTGCGCTGGTCAATCTCGTGTCGGTCCAGTTCATCAACTCCTTGAAGGACGCACCTACCGGGCCACGGAGATTCTCACGCGCGAGCCGGCATCAAGCGAGCCGTAGACGCGGCACCGGGTCACGAAGCTGCAGAGCTCCGCTTGGGCGAGAGCGCTCAGCTCCTCACCTCGAACCCGAATGACGAGATCGATGAAACCCAAGTCGTGACTGTCGGTGGGAGGCGTGCAGCTCGCGCTGACCTCGAACGACTCGAAACTGCAGCTCGATTGGCTGAGAAAGAGCTCGACGTAGTGCCCGATGCATCCGCAGAGGCTGGCGAGAAGCACGTGGACCGGGCTCGCGCACTTGCCGTCGGCGCCCATGTCGAAGGTGAGGTTTGCCGTGGCCGCGTGGTAGGTACGGTTGCCGTTGCTCGCGATGCTTGCTTGGTACATGGTGTCTCCTTGGTTAACACCATCGGTAGACGAGGGACGAAAAGCCGTACAGTCCCACGCTGCCCGAATTCCGAGGAATCCAGCCGTGCGACCGACGGCTCTGTGCCCATGTCCTTGGCGCCAAACTGCGTCCATTGCCACCTTTTTGTGTCGTTGGCAACCGCGCGTACGGCGATAGAATGCGGGATATGACCTCGCCCGAAGGAGCCCCTCCGCTTCTCTACGTCCGGACCGCCGAAACAGTTCGACGCATGATCGAGCAGGGGCTGTTCCGCGCGGGAGAGCGCGTGCCGTCGATTCGGACACTATCGAAGCATTTGCGGGTCGGCATCAATACCGCGAAACAGGCCTACATCGTCCTGGAGGATGCCCACGTGATCCAGGGCCGCGCCCGCTCTGGCTTCTACGTGCCAGCGAGGCCGCATCGGCAGGAAAGCGGACGATCACAGGCGCGTCCGACAGCAAGCGCCGTGAAGCTTAGCGACGATTATGAAGCGACCATTCGAAGCTTGTCCGACCGGCAACTACTCCCCTTGGGTCAGGGAAGCCCCAACCCGGAGCTCCTGCCTGCGGTCAAGCTTGGTCGAATGCTTGCCAGCCAGGTTCGGCGGCGGCCGACGGCAGCGATCTCCTATGCGGAGGCGAACGGCGATCGGCACCTGCGCACGCAGATCGGCAAGCGTTCGCTTGACTACGGCTGTGCCTTCTCGGCCAACGACATCGTGATCACGGCCGGCTGCGTGGAGGCCGTCAGCCTCGCTTTGCAGGCGGTGTGCCGTCCAGGCGACACCGTGGCCGTCGAATCTCCGGTGTACTACACGTTCCTGAACCTCATGCGACTCCTCGGCCTGAAGATCCTCGAAATTCCGGCTGCCCCAGAGGGCGGCATGAGCCTCGATGTCTTGAAGTACGCTCTGTCGAAGAATCCTGTACGGGCCTGTCTGCTGATATCGAGCTTTAACAATCCGTTGGGAAGCCTCATGCCTGCCGAGAAGAAGCGGAAGCTCGCGCGTGCGCTGGGAAAGTTGGACATTCCACTCATCGAGGATGACGTCTATGGCGACGTCGGCTTTGGACACGAGCGACCGCCGGTCTTGAAGAACTACGACGACAAGGGGCTGGTGCTCCTGTGCTCGTCATTCTCGAAGACCCTAGCTCCCGGCTACCGGGTCGGGTGGATCGCCGCGGGCCGATTCCAGAGCAAGGTCCAGCAGCTCAAGTCTCTTTTCAGTGTTGCGACGGCGACGCCCACTCAACTGGCGGTGGCAGATTTCCTCGCCAACGGTGGCTACGATCGCCATTTGCGCACCATTCGCCGGCGCGTGACCGACAACGCGGAAAATGTGCGAAGGGCGATCACCGGCGCGTTTCCGCCTGGAACGCGCGTCGCGAAACCGGCCGGAGGCTACGTCACGTGGGTGGAGCTACCCGAGGGGTTTGACGCTCGTCAATTGGCCAAACGAGCGGCAGACGAAGGCATCGGCGTTGCACCGGGGCACCTATTTTCGCTCGGGACCAGCTTCGACCATTGCCTGCGAATCAACCATTCCTATTGGTCCGACAACATCCGGAAGGGCATCGAATCTCTCGGTGCACTCGCTGAGAAGTGTCAGGCGAAAGAGCCGGCCAGGCGGGATCGCTTCCATGCTGCGGCCGATCGCGCGATGAGCAGCGGCTCGCGCGCCCCGGAAGGCCGGTAGTCGCGGCCCTCCGGTGAATGGCCGCCGCGGGGCTCTCGCCGTTCGACGTCCGGCAGCCAGATCGCTCATGGGAAGGCAGTGTGTGGCTGGTTGGATGTTGGAAATGCAACATTCGATCAACAGATGGTGGCTCCAGCAACGCAGGCTTCTGTCCCCTGCGACGTTGCGATGAGCGCTTGCGTGGACGATCGTCAGTTCTCTTTGCGGCGGGCTTTCGCGGCGTCGGTCCGCGACGCCATCAAGTCGACTTGCAACAAGCAGAGGTCTGGTCGTGGGCTCCAGCCCGTGCGAATCCAGAATGTTCTTCCTTCGGCGTTGCCGCCGAAGACGAAGATGTCGCATTTCTTGATGCCTGCCTTGCGCAACTTCCCGAGGCACCTGTCGACCAGCTTGCGGCCCAGGCCGGCGCGCCGGTGGGCTGCTGCCACCGCCAAATGATGAAGGTAGCCCCGCCTGCCGTCGTGCCCACCCAAGACGGCGCCAACCAGCGCGCCATTCTTTTGCGCCACGAAGCTGAAGCCGGGATTTCGTCGCAAGTAGGCGGCGATGGCGGAGCGTGTGTCGGATGCGCCCAGGGCAACGCCGTTGCAGCTTTGCCAAAGCGCAAAGACGGCGTCGTAGTCCGTGATGCGAAAGGGACGCAGGAGGGTGCCTTCCTTCGTAGGACCGGTGGACGAGGTGACGTGGCCAGTGCTGTGAGGCCGAGGTCTCATGACGAACACGCTATCGATCGAGTGTTCTCCAGACAAGCTGCGACTTCCGGCGCGACACGAGCGGGTTGAACTCGTGCTGGTGAGACGACACTCTAGGTATCGTGGGCATGCACATCATCGAAGGCGGTAAGATGGCACGATGACCGAACACCGAAATCTCCACGTGCGCCCGCTCGCGCATGGCGACCTGCCGAAGCTGCTGGCACTGTACACCCATCTTCACGGGACAGATGATCCTCTCCCCGCGCACGAGCAGGTGGACGCGATCTGGGCGCGGATTCTGCGCGACGACAGTCACGTCTACATGGGGGGCTTTCTCGGCGAAACGTTGATCAGCGCGTGCAATGCTGTGGTGGTGCCAAACCTCACACGCGGCGCGCGGCCTTACGCAGTCATCGAGAACGTGGTCACGCACGCCGAACATCGCCGAACCGGCGCGGGAACCAAGGTCATGCGGCGGCTCATCGACGAGTGCATCGCCCGCGGTTGCTACAAGATCATGCTCATGTCGTCAGTGGACCGAGCCAGTGTCCACGCGTTCTACGAGTCGCTGGGCTTCGACAAGCAGTCGAAGCAGGCGTTTGTGTTAAAGGTGAAGTGAGCGAAAGATTTCGTAATCCCATGGATACACCCACCGATTCGACAGCGATCGCCGCCGACGCTTCCTTCTTTTCGTCGATCGAGCACGAGACGCACTTCTATTTGGTCCGCCACGGGGAGAGCGAGGGAAACGCGAGACGAACCTTCCAAGGTCGCCTGGACTTGCCCCTAGCGGAGAGCGGCAGAGGGCAAGCCCGCGCACCTATCAAGTCAGGCGTGCTGAAGCTACTCGCGTACCTTCATCGACGGGGAACCGCCATGGCTGTTGCCACGTCCACGCGCACCGCCACCACCATGGACAACCTCCGGCGAGCAGACATCGCGCACTACTTCGGCGCGGTCATTGGCGGCGATGCCGTACAAAACGCCAAGCCCGCCCCGACGTCTATCTGCGCGCGCTGTCCGAGCTTGGCGCCGCGCCGGAGCCCAGGCCCAGGTACGCCGGGTTCGGCATTGAAAGGGTTGCGGATCCGTCCGGCAGTCGAGGAGATCAGCAAGGTCGAAAACCGCGGGTACGCCAGGATAACCAGCTTCTGCTGTTGCAAACTGTTTGTTCACGCCTCCGGTCCTCGCAACTTGTCAAGCAGACGCGGCAGCTTGAGGTAGGGGACGAACTCCACTTCGATCTCACCAAAGGAGCGCTTGTGCTCGTCGGTGTCCCGTAGCGTGACAACGAGGTTTCTCCCGCGGGGATGTCGCCTGCGAAGTGCCAGCAGGCCCGCGGGGTCGAGCTTCTGGGCGGCGCTCTTGCATTCGATCGCCACGACATCGCGACGGCGAGCAACCTCAAGCACGAAGTCGACCTCGTGCTGCTGCTTGTCGCGCCAGTAGTGCAAGCGTGAGACACCAAAGCGCGCGACGATCTCGCCGAGGACGAGGTGCTCCAGAAGCTGACCGCGGTCTTCGTCGCGCAACGAGTCCCAGCCACGGTGATAGGCGACGAACCCGGTGTCGAACGCGTAGACTTTGGGCTGGGTCCGGATCTCGGCGGCCCCCCCGCCGTGATAGGGCCGCAGCACCGTGGCGAGCAGGGTTGTTTCCAGGATCGAGAGATAGCTTTGCACCGTCGTTCGCGACACCTCACACGGAGCCGCGAACGACTGGGCCTCGAACAGACCGCCGCTTTGCGCGAAGACCAACTCCGCAAACTTCATGAAGGCCGTGCGCTTGTCGACGACGAAGAGCTCGGAGAGATCCTTTGCCCAATACGAGCTCATCCACTCCTCGTAGTCCTTGTCGTCGACGCGCGGAGCGAGAAAGAACGGAGGCAAACCACCGTGTAGCATGCGGCGGTCGAGATCCGTGCTGCCGAATGCCTCGAAATCCGCTGCAACCATCGGCGTCAACCAAACCTCACGCTTGCGCCCGGTGAGACTGTCCTTGAACTTTCGCTTTGCCACCAAAGTGGAAGACCCAGTGGCAACGACGCGCACCTTGGGAAAGTGGTCGGCGGCGACTTTCAGCACCTCCGACGGATTCGTCAATCGATGGATCTCGTCGAGAGCGACCACCGATCCCGCCGGTTGGTCGCGCCAGAAGAGCTCGGGATCGTCGAGGGCACGCCGTACCCGGACGAGCTCGCAGTCGAAGTAGCGAACGCCGGGCAGCGAGCGCACGAGCGTCGTCTTGCCGACGCGACGGACGCCACCAAGCCAAACCACCGACCTCGACGCGAAGGCAATCTCCAGCTCGTTCAACCAGAAGGCTCGATTGGTCACGTCGCCATTCTTGCCTTTAGTCTGACCAAACGCAAGTTGGCTTTCACGCTGGCCAAAGCACGCAGCTCTGCTGAGGCGGAATATCCGATGCCTCGCGGTGGCCCACGAGACGCCCAGCGAAGCCGATGATCTCGACGTTATGCGGCGGTTCACCGAACACCTGTCCGGAACCAAGTTCAGGTTGTGATGGCCCCATGGGGGCCATACCCGATATCGGCCGACTTGGGACGAATGCGGGAGCTTGCAACCGCCTGGCATGGGTGCTATCCGTGCACCTGTCGCTGTGACTGACGCGAAAGGTGGAATCGACCATCGGGAAGCAGCGATTTTCGAGCCGCGCGTCTGGGCCTAACCCATAGGAGGTACACGGTCCATGACAGCCAGACTACTCGAAGGAAAGCCGGTCGCGCAGGGTGTGCTCCGTGACGTCGCTGGTCGCGTGGCAGCATTGCGCTCGTCGGGAATCTCGCCCGGGCTCGCCACCGTCCTGGTTGGCGACAATCCGGCGAGCGCCGGATACGTTGGCAAGAAACGCGAGGCCTGTGCCGAAGTCGGGATGGCCTCGGAGAATGTCCACCTCGGGGCCAGCGCTACGCAGGACGAGTTGCACGCGACGATTCGCCGACTGAACGACGAGCCCTCCATCCACGGCTTCATAATCCAGCACCCACTGCCGCCGCATCTCGACCTCGGGCTGGCGCTCCTCGAGATGGATCCAGGCAAGGACGCGGACGGCCTTCACCCCACCAACATCGGTCGACTCGCCTTGGGGCTCAAGGGCCCGGTCCCCGCCACCCCTGCGGCTGTGCGCGAGATGCTTCTCCACTACGGCATCCCGACCGAAGGGCGGAACGTGGTCGTCCTCGGGCGGGGCCCGACGCTCGGCCGCCCGCTGTCCTTGCTCTTGAGCGGTAAAGGCAAAGGGGCCGATGCCGCCGTCACGATTATCCACTCGGCGGTTCGCGATCTGGCCGAGTACACCCGGCGTGCCGACATCATCGTATCAGGCGTGGGACAGCCTGGGATCGTCAAACCAGGCATGGTCCGCGAAGGCGCGATCGTCGTCAGCGCCGGTATCAGCTGGCAAGGCAAGCGCCTGCTGCCGGACGTGGACGAAGCCGTCGGTGAAAAGGCCTCCTGGATAACCCCGCGCCTTGGCGGCGTGGGCGTCATGACCGTGGCGATGCTTCTTCGAAACACCGTTGGGCTGGCGGAGCAGCAGGCGGAGGTGTGACGCCGCATGCTTGCCCCCTTCACCTTTGGCTCCAGCATTATCGCAATTTGATCGCCCGGGTTGCGATGAACGTGGGCAGGAACTGGCCCAGGATCCGGGTGTGATCGCCGTCTTCGTAGAAACCTCCCAAGAGGAACCCTGCGGCAAGCTGGCCGCCAATTTGGTCGTCGAGGGTGTGGCTCCATTCGAGGGGGCGTCGGTCCGCGATCCACTGGTGCAGAACCACCGGCTCCATGTCTGCCAGGTCCGAGTAAGGCAGGCGGTGTTTCACCTCCAGCTCGTCCCGCTCCAGCTCTTCCGCATCGAACAAGTACAGGACCGGATTGGTGAAACCCGCGAGCAGGGTCCCGCCTGGGCGCAACACCCGAAAGGATTCCTTCCACACCGGCCGGACATCATCGACGAAGGTGTTCGAGACTGGATGGAAGACCAGATCGAAGCTGCCGTCTGGGAACACTGAAAGGTCGCGCATATCGCCCTCGACCAGTCGCAGGGCCAGGTCTTCCCGTTCGGCCACTTCACGGTCGCGCGCCAGCTGGCTGGGTGAATTGTCCAGCACGGTCACCCGAGCGCCCGCGGCGGCGAAGAGAGGAGCCTGCTGTCCGCCACCGCTGGCCAGGGCAAGCAGGTCCAGTCCTTCCAGGCGAGGGAACCAGCCGGCCGGGACGGGAATGGAGGGGGTCAGTAGCACGGACCACTCGCCCCGCCTGGCGGCGGCAATCCGTTCGGCGCTCGACGGGATGGTCCACCGGTTACCCCTTTCGACTTCATGGTTCCATGCTTCGCGGTTGCGGGAACGAATGTCCATGGCTCGAGTCTCCCGCAGAGGATCTATTGCGCGCACGCAGACCAGCCCACAGAGGTCGATCGTCCGTCGTGTCGCCACCGACTATGCGACGCAAATCCCACGAGATCCAGGTGTCGAGGTCGCGCTCGTCGATAGACCGTGTACCGCTGCACGAATAGGATCACGGTTTGAGTCCAATGCCGGTTCAGTCGATCGCGCCCCCGGTGTCCCCCCGGTCGCCTTGGCCTATCGGCGCTACGTGACGCTCGATGAGCTTCACGCCGGGCCGGAGCGGGCGGCAGGCGATCATGTAGTCACGACCGCGCACGACCTGGCGCGGGAGAGTCATGCACGGGTTGATCGATCGCTTCGTGGGTGCCGCCGCAACGCGGACGCTCTTGCGCCCGGTCAGCTGTCCTTCACGCCCAGCACCACGCGAACGTGGCCGAATATCTCGGCTGGTTCCACCATGCGCCCTTCGCCGATCAAGCCCGAGGCCATGCGGCCCCGCGCCGGCCCGACGAAATGAAAGCCGCGTTCACGCAGCGTAGTCACATTCGCTTGCGTCGCCGCATTT
>PMLH01000139.1 GCA_003159055.1 Myxococcales bacterium | reverse complement strand
CTCATGACGGTTTGAAGGGAGATCGCATGCGACTGTCCATCATCCACGAAACCAAATACCGCTACACCAGCCCGGCCAACTACACGATTCAGTACCTGCGACTGTCGCCGCAATCGACGATTCAGCAAAAGGTGCTGAGTTGGAACTTGGACCTGCCGAGGGCGGCCTCGCCGTTCGCCGACGGGTTCGGTAACACGGCCCACGTTCTCGTCATCGACAAGCCCCATCAGGAGATCCGCATTCGCGCCTGCGGCGAGGTCGAGGTTGAAGATTCGCCGTTGACCCTGCCCGACGTGGGACCGCTCGGTCCCGATGTCTACACACGTTTCACCGCGCTCACCGCCCAGGATGAGGCGCTCAATCGTTTTTCGGAAGCCTTTCGCCGCCAAATCATGAGCGATCGTGCGGCCGGGGTCGAGGCGTTGATGTCGGCCGTGCGCGAGGAAATCGATTACTGCCCTGGCGTCACGGAAACAAATACCTCGGCTGCCCAGGCATTTTCGAAACGGGCCGGCGTCTGTCAGGATCACGCGCATGTGTTTGTTTCGTGCTGTCGCAGGCTTAACATTCCCGCGCGCTACGTAAGTGGCTACCTGGCGCCTAAGAAAAGGGCCTTGGCGAGCTACGGCCAAAGGACCGCACTGGCTAGCCACGCCTGGGCCGAGGCCTGGATCGAAGGCGTGGGTTGGCAGGGGTTCGATGTGGCCAACCACACACGGGCCCATGGTCGGCACGTGCGCGTGGCGGTCGGGCTCGATTATTTGGACGCGTGTCCCGTGCGCGGATTTCACCGCGGCGGCAAAGGCGAATCGCTGGACGTCGAGGTTCAAGTGAACGAAAACACCTACCAGGAGGAGATCCCAGCCACGAAGCCCGGCCGCAGCCTGGAACAGAAACGGCAGCAACAAAATGAAGAACAACAGCAGCAGCAACAACAGCAGCAACAACTCTAGGCTGCTCAGCCGCGAGATCCGAAGCAATGTTTCCGGGACGTAAATTCCGGGGTCTAGTATGGAAAGGTCAACTCATGTCTCGGGTGGGTCCAGCAGCAGATCAGCGTTACCAAATCTGAATCCTGCGCTTGTGGCCGGCACCAAACGGTAGCCGGGCTGGCATTGTGGGGGGAGTGGGAGCTTGGTTGGCGTAAAGGTCGAGATCGGTCTGGGGCGGGTCGGCGGAGTTACCTCCGCCGGCCCGAGGTTGGGGCAGCCAACTGGGGAGCGATGGATTCGCCGGGTAGGCGTGCGAGGACGATCAGATACACGCCCAGCAAGACGGTTCCACTGGCCAAGCATGACGGCGGCAGTTCGATTCCTGATAGGTCGAACCGAAGGTTGGCGAAGACACCGCCGAAGGTCAGGTTGATGCCGCCTGCAAGCAGGACAAGCCCTGAAATGCCGCCAATCCTGCACCACAACCTTGAGCCCTTCGAGCCACGTTCAGTTTCTTCACCCCCGCGATGTCTTAGCTGGACTCTGCTTGCCTTCATGGAGGTCTCCTTCACTGGCCGCCCAGTCGGCCTTTGGTCCACTCGTCAAATGGCCAGATAGCCGCCAATGTTCTCGCGAAGGGCCGCACGCGCTCGATGAAGCCGCGTCTTGATCGCTTGCTCCGACACGCCGAGCGACTGGGCTGCTTGCAGGGTGGAGTGACCTTCGATCTCCCGCGCCAGAAAGACCCGGCGCAGGGTCTCGGGTAACTTCTCGACAGCGTTCTGAATCTCTTGTCGCAATTCCCCAAAGGCCAGGTGTTCGTCCGGTCGAGGTGGCCCGTTGAAACCCAACTCATGGTTCGAGTTCGCGGCATCAGCAGCCATACCTTCCGGAAGAATATTGGAGAATGTGACCGTCGGTCTACGGTTGCGTGCGCGTAGGAACATCAGCGACGCATTGGCAGTGACCCGATAGAGCCAGCTACCGATCTGCGCCCGGCCCTCGAATCCAGGTAGCTTTTTCCATGCTGTGATGAAGACGTCCTGCAGGATCTCTCGCGCATCGCTTTCGTCGCGCACGAAACGCATTGCCAGGCGAAACAGGCGCGTCTCGTGGCGATCGAACAGCTCCCCAAGTGCAGTCAAGTCGCTCTTCTGCGCACGCGCGACCAAATCTTCATCGGTCATCCGCTCGCGCTCGCCCAGCGGCTTCGATTCTGCTGTTTCGGGCGACGCCAGATCGGTCGAAGACGACTGCAGAGTATCGTCCGTGGTACAGATGTTCATGCTTTTCTCGCGGGATGGGTGGGGTGGCTGGTCTCGACAAGGGCTCCCAGGTCGAGACTTCCAATGCGGTTCCATCGTACGCACAGCAATACCCGTGCCGCAGACGCAACTCCTTCTTGCTCGTCGGTTCCTCGTGGCAGGTTCGTGGAATCGCGATCAGTTCACCGCGCTCCATTCCATTTCGGTAGTGAGACGCCAAGTTTCGGTCACCGGACGGTAACGTTTGTTGTGGTACGACCACCCCGTCGACCGCCTACTTCGGCGGCATGGCGGGCCTATGCCGTCGACCGGATGCGTGAGCCTTTCACGACTCCCTCGCGTCAGCCAGCGCCCGGGCCCGAATTGCAGTACTCGACGAGCCGGTTCGTGCTCGAATCGTAGGCGCGTCCCGAGGTCGCGGCGGCGGCCCATGGATCGGCAAGTCGGATGTGCGCTCCCAGCACCGATTCACGAATGACGGCCTGGCCATTCGGCGATGAGGACGCGTTCCAATCGGCGGCCGTGGCTACGTTCTGGTCCCAGGAGCGGCCGAGGTAGATCTTGTTGGTCGACGTGCCGGCATCAGCCGTGAATTGGCACCGGCTGAAGAGGTACCCGTATTGATTTGCGGCGGCGGTGCTGGGCGCGATCTGGCGGCCGGCGTTGGTGGGCTTGCGCAGCGACGTGTAGTGCATCTCGCTGTCTTCCATGACCATGGTGGCGCGGCCGAAGATGTAGTCGGTGTCGCCTTCGGCGTAGGAGTTCTTCAGGTAGACGCGAGCGACCGTGTTGGTACCCGTCGAATCGAAGTAGATGGTGTCTTGGTTGCCGATGAAGCGGACGTTGTCGAAGACCAGCTTGTCCCCGGTGCTGTAGAAGGCGAGCGCCTGGCAATTGGTACAGCCACTGGCGTTTTCGTCGAGGTCATTGGCGAAGGTCAGGTTCTTGGCCTGGAAGCCGGGATTGCTCACGGTGAAAGTGGCACTTTGGGGGGTGCCACCCGCGGAGTCGTTCGAATCGCCGTACACGATGACCACCTTGCTGGCATCGGCATCGGCGCCGTAGAGGGTGATCGGTGTCGAACCGCTGATGCTGATCTTCTCCCGGTAGGTGCCCGCCTTGACGAGGATGTTCACGCGAGATGAGCCCGTGGCCTTGGCGAGCGCGCCCTTCACGGTCGTGGCATCCCCACTTCCATCCGCCGCGACGGTGTAGGTCGGGGAGCCGGGTAGGCTGATGCCCGCGGTGGGATTCCAGTCGCCAAGATATTTCGCGGTGGTGTAGTTGGCCGCTTCTGCGGTCGACAGCTGGGGGCGTGTCGCGGTACTGGCGAT
>PMLH01000035.1 GCA_003159055.1 Myxococcales bacterium | reverse complement strand
AACCCGGCCATCTGCGTGGTGGTCAAGGCCGCGACCTGGTCGCTGGTCAGACCCTTGATCTGCGCCGGGGTGAGGGCCGCAAGCTGGGCCGGCGACAGTACCGCCAATTGCGTGGTGTCCAATCCACCCAGGCCTGTCTTGTTTAGGCCCGCGATCTGCGTGGTGGTGAGTGCCACCAATTGCGCGGTGGTCAGTGCATCGGTTGCGGTGGCGGTGAGTGCGCCTAGCTGGGTCGCANNAAGCTGCGTCGCCACGAACGCGGCAAGCTCCGTGGGTGTGAGTGTGCTGACGCCGGTGCTGGTCAGGCCGCTGAGCTGGCCTGAAGTCAAGGCGGCGAGCTGAGTCGTTGAGAGCGCCGCCATCTGGGTATCGGCCAGTTCGCCGATGTCGGCGCTCGTCAAACCCTTGATTTGGGTGGTGGTAAGCGCTGCGATTTGCGTGGTGGTCAGGGCATCGATCTCCGTCGTGGTGAGAGCCCCGAGTTGGGTTGGCGTCAGCCCCGACATTTGTGTGGTGGTGAGAGCCGAAATCTGGTCGTCGGTCAAGCTCCGGACCTGCGCAGCGGAAAGAGCCCCAATCTGCGTCGATGCCAACACCGCGAGTTGGTCGGCATCCAGTTGGCTGATGTTGGAGCTCCCAAGCCCGACGATCTGGATGGTGGTGAGCGCCAGGATCTGGGTGGTTGAGAGGTATGCGACGGCGGTCGTGGTAAGAGCCCCCATTTGCGCTGCCAACAAGCCACCGATTTGCGTGGTAGTCAGTGCACTGAGCTGGTCGCCGGTCAGGCCTTTGAGCTGCGGCGTTGAAAGAACCGCGAGTTGGGTCGGCGTCAATGCCGCCATTTGCTCCGCGTTCAGTTGTCCAACATCGGTGCTGGTCAGTCCCGCAAGCGCGCGCGTGGCGAGAGCCGCGATCTGTGTATCGGCTAGCGTTGCTAGCTGGTCTTCGGACATGGCCCCGAGTACCGTGCTGGTCAAGCCCACGGTTTGGGAGGTCGTGAGCGACGCGATTTGGTCCGCCGTCAGGCCCTCGACCGCCGTCGCAGTCAGGGCCGCCAGCTGCGTCGCGCTCAGGGCCGAGACCGCCGTGATGGCCAGATCGCCAAGGGCGGTACTGGTCAGTCCGAGGATCTGGTTCGGCGTCAGGGCCGCGAGCTGCTCCGCGCTCAGGGCCGCAAACTGCTCGCTGTCGAGCTCACCGATGCCGGCGCTGGTCAGCCCTTTGATTTGGGTGCTGGTGAGCGCCGCGAGTTGTGTCGTCGTGAGCGCCGCGACGGCCAAGGATGAGAGAGCCCCAACCTGCGTCGCCATGAGACCAATGGTTTGGGTGACATCCAGGGCTGAGACTTGGTCGGCCGTCAAGCCCCTGATCTGTGTGGTGGTGAGTGCCGCAAGCTGTGTCGACGTCAGGGTTGCCATCTGCGTGGCATCAAGGCTACTGATACTGGCGCTGGTCAGCCCTTTGATTTGGGTTGGTGTCAGAGCCGCCAGTTGTTCAGTGGTCAGAGCGATCATCGCAGTCGTGGCGAGCGCTCCAAGTTGACCCGCCGACAAGCCGGCGATCTGTGTGGTGGTGAGTGCCGGCAGCTGATCTGCGCTCAGCCCTCGGATGGCGGTCACGGTCAAGGACGCGAGCTGCGTCGGCGACAGGCTCGCCAGATCATCCGCGGACAATTGGCCAACTTCGGTACTGGTAAAAGCATTGATTTGGGCAGGCGTGAAAGCCGCGAGCTGGGGCAGCGTGAGCGCGGAGAACTGAGCCACGCTGAGCGCCGCAACCGCGGCACTACTCAACCCCGCGGCCTGCGTGGTCGCTAGGCCGGCCAGTTGGGTGACGGTCAGGCCTTGGGTCTCGGTCTTGGTCAACGCCGCGACCTGGGTCGGCGTCAAGGCGCCGAGCTGCGTGGTGGTCAGCACTCCGACCTGGGCCGTGGTCAGGCCTTTGATTTGGGTCGCGCTTAGTGCCGCAATTTGCGTCGTGGTGAGCGCGGCGATCTGCGTCGTTGTCAGTTCGCCGATCTCAAAGCTAGAAATGCCGCGAATCTGTGTGGGCGTAAGCCCCGCGATTTCATCCGGGCTGAGAACGCCGATTTGCGATCGATTCAATGCAAAGAGCTGAGCGGCACTGAAATCCAGGAATTGATTCGTCGTCAGCGCGGAAATTTGCTCCGTCTCCAGCTCGGCCACTTCCGTCGTGGTGAGTGCCGCGATCTGAGAGGATAGAAGTTGGGTGAAATCCGCGGCTGGCACGGCTTGCAGATCGCTTCTCGAAAGGTTTGCGATCTGCCGGGGCGTGAGGGAGGCAATGGATGTGACTGGCACTTGCTAGATCCTCACGGGTCGGATGCCGCCACGACGCCGGTATGCGGGGCGTGCGGGATTGCTGCAAAGGGTTATGGCCACGAAGAGCTCCTCAGAACCGAGATCGTGATATTGGAAGGCCTCCTTGAGGGAAAAGCCGCACTCGTGCGAAGCCCGCACGGGGTCGAGACTCCGTCCGACACGTCGGTGCCGCTGCGCGCTCGGCGCTCCGAGTCAGATTGACGCGGGTCTTGCTTCTTGGGAGAGTGAATCTCCTAGGGCACCTACTGCTCCGCCAGTTTTCGGATCGCCTCACTATCGACCTTCGCGGTCGAATCCCAGCCGCGGCACGGGACACCTGGGATCTCGGTTCCCAGCTTGGCCGCAAACAGCTTGAGATCGCCATCGATGTCTTGTCCTTGCTGAGTCAGATTCACTTGCCTCGTCGAATGGCGAAGGCGCACGGAATAGAAGTACGCGGTCAGCTCCCAGAATCCTTTGTCGGGCTTGACGTGCTGGGCGGGCGCTGACTGCGATCGTCGGCCGCCCATTCCGCCACGGCCCATGCCTCTGCCGCCGCGACCCATTCCACCGCCACCTCCTTGACCTGCTCCCGAGCCGCCATAGTTGCCTGGCCCAGAAGACGATGGGGCCTGCGCAGGCTTGGCGGGCTTCTCCTCACTCGCCGCGACCGGCTTGGGCAATTGCCCATCGATCGCGATCAGAAGGATGGTATCGCCTTTTGCAAGTGGAGAGAACTTCTCCAGCAGCTCGTCGGAAACGCCGTTCTCTTTCGCATAGTCGTCGATCACGGCTGCCAGCTCTGGATGCGCGTCGGTGAAGACCACGTCGTAGGCAGCCTGGCAGATCCCCTGGCTGAACGGCGCCGAGAGTACCTTCCCGAAATCTTCCCAGGCCTCTGGGCTCATGCGGCCGTTGCGAAAGAT
>PMLH01000360.1 GCA_003159055.1 Myxococcales bacterium | reverse complement strand
GTTCGTCGGGTCGTTCGCGAGGAATTGAGGCGTGTGGGTGAGCATAGGGGTGCCAAGCGCGCGAAGGCCGCATAACATGCCTTGCAGCGCTCGGCGCTTGCGCGCCGTCTCTGTCAACCACACCCAAACTGCTCTCCGCTACTCCGAATCCCAGCAGGCTACGAACCCATCTGCAGGACCTTGGTCAGCTTGGCGATCAGCGCCGGATCGCCGGCGATTTTCAGTCTGCCGGCCATCAGGATCTGCATCGCGGCCTGCATACCGCCGTCCACCATTGTGCAGAAATCCCGATCCGAAACCTCGATGGTGCACTGGACATCGCCGAGCAGGCCTGGCCTGCACCAGGGCGGCGACGCCAGAAGGTTCGCGGTCCAGGTTCCGCCCTCGCTGCCGGTGATCTTGAACAGATAAACCGCGGCCACTTCTTTGGCCCGTTCCGGATGGGCTGCCAAAGCCTCGGGCACGCGCTTGTCGAAGAACTCTCTCACCGATGTCGCCATGCGATCTCCGAATTTCGTGCGATTGACTAGCCCGACGACTTTTTCTGGTAGCGCTCTGCCAGCCGGTCGGCATATCCGTCGACTTGTTTGCAAGGAGCGCGCGAAATCGCCAACGCGCCTGGGCGCACGTCTTCGGTGACCGTCGCCCCGGCAGCGATCACAGCGCGCTTGCCCACCCGCACCGGCGCCACGAGCTGGGTGTCCGAACCGATGAAGGCGCCGTCTTCGATGATAGTTTGCCGCTTCTCGTAGCCGTTGTAGTTGCAGGTGATCGTTCCGGCGCCGACGTTGACCTTTTCGCCGACGATGGTGTCGCCAAGATAGGTCAAATGGTTTGCCTTGCTGCCGCGCCCAAGTCGCGTTTTTTTGGTCTCGACGAAGTTGCCCACGTGGACATCGGGTCCAAGCTCCGTGCCGGGGCGCAGATGCGCGAACGGCCCGATCTTCGCCTTTTCGCCGATCGACGCTTGGGTCGCGACGGAATAAGGAAGGATGTGCACGTCCTTGCCGACCACCGTGTCGGTCAGAATGACGCCGTCGTCGATGCGCGCGCCAGCGCCAATTTGGGTCTGGCCGCGCAGCACGACGTTGCGGCCGATCTCGGCGTCGGCCTCGATGGTGACCGTTGCTTCCAGGTAGACCTGCGCCGGGGCGCGGAAGGTCGCCTGCCTGCTGTGCTCGCGCACAAGGCGAGCAAGCAGCGAGCGTTCGGCGGCGACCAGCTGCGTGCGGTCGTTGACCCCGGCCATTTCCTCGGCCGAGACCTCGACCGACGTGACGCCGATGCTGCTCGAGGCCTGCGCGACGATGTCGGTCAGGTAGTATTCGCCTTGGGCGTTGCGCGTGGAGAGTTTGCCTGTGGCTTTGACCAAGAATTCGGCGGGCGCTGCGTAGATGCCCGCGTTGACCTCGGCGATGCGGCGCTGGGCGTGGCTGGTGTCCTTGTCCTCGACGACCTCGCGGATGTTGCCGGCGTCGTCGCGCACGATGCGGCCGTAGCCGGTCGGATCGCGCACGACCGAGGTCAGCATGGCGAGCCCGCCCGTCTTGCCTGCCTCGTCGACGAGGTCGGTCAATGTTTCTGCGCGCAGGAGCGGCACGTCACCGTAGAGAATCACCACCAAGCCGTCGAAATCCGCCAGCGGCTTTAGGCCCAGGCGCACGGCATGCCCGGTTCCTTTCTGATCCTTCTGCTCGACCACGGTGATGTCTTCATCGGGGAAGTGGTCTTGCAGGGCCTTTGCGACCTCGTCCTTTTGATGGCCGAGGATCGCGACGATGTGCGATGCCCCGAGCTCGCGTGCGCGCTCTACCGCGTAGGCCACCATGGGACGGCCAAGCAGCGTGTGCAACACCTTGTTCTTGGCCGAGCTCATGCGGGTTCCCTTCCCGGCGGCCAGGATCAGACATGCGATTTTGCTCTTTCGGCGGCGGCTGCTCACGAGGACCCCTCCTTTGGGGTGGCGGACATTGTACGTCAAACTTTCTGTGGAGCCTCTTTTCAGCTTTATGAGGTATAGAATCCTCCGCCCATGTCGCCCTACGTCCTGGTAGTCGAAAGCGACCCCGAATTGCAGCGCCGCATTGGAGACACCCTATCCGAGGCGCGCTATGCCCTTGCGGCCGAAGCCGAAGTCGGTTGGGCCAAGCGCAGCATGCTGATTCAGCCGCCCGACGCCTTTGTCATCGACACCAGCTTGCCCGACGGCAGCGGTTTCGCCCTGGCCGAAGACATTCGTCGCGCATCCGAGACCGAGCACGCCCCCATCTTCTTCGTCGCCAGCACCCATCGCGGGGCCAGCCACGCCTCCGAAGCCAAGCGGCGTTTTGCCCCGGCCGAATACCTGTCGACGCCGCTCGACGTTTCGCGGTTGCTCGCCCTGCTGCTGGAAATAGTTCCGCCCCGGGAAACCACGCAGGAACCCGTCGTGCCCAATTACCCCGGGTCCGTGATTCTCGACCAGGACGAAAAGCGCGAGCGTCGCTCGGTCGAAACCGCCGCCAAGCAGCTCGGCACGGGTTCCGATCTGCGCGGCTCGCTGGCTCGCCAGCCCTTCGCGCGGATTCTGCAGCGGATCTACGCCGGTCGCATGTCGGGGGCTCTGCTTCTCACGACCGGCCAAACCAAGAAGATCATCTACACGGAAAGCGGCTACCCGGTGGCCGCGCGCTCGAACGTTCCCACCGAATGCCTCGGGCAGATTCTGCTTGAACAGCGCATGATTTCCGCCGAAAGCCTGGCCGAATCGCTGCGGCAGATGAAGACCAGCAAGAAGCGCCAGGGCGAGCTTCTGGTCGAGATGGGGGCGCTTTCGCCCTACAACTTGTCGCGCGCGCTGGTGTTGCAGATGGAAGCCAAGCTGCTGGAGCTCTTCTCCTGGCGCGAGGGGCGGTTTTCGTTCAAGAAGGGCGAGGTCGCCCACGACCAGCCGGTGCGGCTCGAACGTTCGCCCGCAGCGCTGATCCTCGAAGGGATTCGCCGTTTCTATGATGCCGAGCGCATGCACAACGTGTTGGCGCCATGCGCTGGCAAGTACATCATGCCTTCGCCCGATCGGCGCCAGCGCCTGCAGGACATCACGGCCGATCCCAACGAGCAGCGCTTCATCGACAGCCTCGACGGCAGCTTGAAGTTCGAGGCCGCCCTGGCGTCGACCATGATCCCGACCGACCGCGCCCGGCTGCTGCTGGTTGCGATGGCCGAGGCGGGCATGGTTGCCCCGTCGCTCATTCCGGCGGCGCGCGTGCCGGAAGAAGCGCCTGCCGCCGAAGATTCGCAGCCTCACCTGGCCTCGGGCGGGCGAAGCCCCGACGACCTGGCCGCGATTCTGGAGGTCATGAATCACCAGACCCACTTCGAAGTGTTGGCGCTCAATCGCGAGGCGACCCAGGCCGAAGTCGACGTGGCCTACGAGGTGCGTGCAAAGGACTTCCACCCCGACCGCTTCCACCTGCGGCCCGAAGAAGTGCGCGTGATGGCGGAACGGATCTTCGAGCGCTTGGAAGAAGCGCATGCGGTTCTTTCCGATGCGACCGCCCGTCGGCGGTACGTGGCGCAGCTCGATCGCAGCGCTCCGCCGAAGCCGCCGGTCAACGACGAAAGCGCGCAACCTGGGGAATCGCCGCACGTGGTGGCCGAGCGGGTCTACTTCCAAGGCGTTGCGCATTTGCGGGCACGTCGTTATCGCGATGCCGCCGAGGCGTTCCGCAAGGCCACGGCGCTGGCGCCTGGTCAGGCCAGCTATCGAAGCGCCCTCGGGTGGGCTCTGTACAGACAGGCGCCCGCGGATGCGCGCGCGGTTGCCGCCGGGTTGACCGAGCTTCTGGGCGCGGTCGAGACCGACCCGAAGAATCCGTGGTCGCGCGTGTCGCTCGGCCGGTTCTATGCCGAGACGGGCATGCCCGACGAGGCCGTGCGCATGTTCGAAGAAGTCTTGCGCGTGAGTCCTGGTCTTTCTGATATTGAAGAGGAAATTCGTCGTCTCAGAGGAGTGTTATGATCGAATCCCAATTCGCCTGGATGAACGGAAAAATCATTCCGTTCGCCCAGGCGACGACCCACGTCTCAGCTTTCACCTTGCACTATGGCGTCGCGGCCTTCGAAGGCATTCGCTGCTACAAACGCGACGACGGCCGCAGCGCCGTGTTTCGCCTGCGCGAGCACATCGATCGCTTGTTCGGATCCATGAAGGTGTGCGGAAACCAAGTGCCCTTCTCGGTCGCCGAGATCGAGAATGCGTGCCTCGAAGTCCTGCGGCGGAACAGGCTATCCGAGGCGTACTTGCGTCCGCTCGTGTACGCCGGGCCTGGTTCGCTCGGTTTGGGCGCCAAGGACGCTCCTATTGAGGCGGTGGTGATTGCTTTTCCATGGGGTGCGTACCTCGGCGAAGAAGCTCTGACCAAGGGCATTCGCGCGCACGTGTCCACCTTTGTGCGCGGCCACGTGAACCACACCATGAGCAAGGCGAAGCTCTCCGGTCAGTACATCAACTCCGTGTTGGCCAAGCGCGAGGCGCAGCGGCAAGGCTTCGACGAAGCCGTCATGCTCGACGCCGACGGTCGGGTGGCCGAGGGCACCGGCGAGAACATCTTTGCGGTTCACAAGGGCCGCCTGTACACGCCGCCCCTCGACATGCCGATTCTGGAAGGCATCACCCGCGACGCGGTTCTGACGCTGGCCAAGGCGGAGGGCATCGAAATCGTCGAGCAGTCGTTCACGCGCGACTTCCTTTATCAGGTGGCCGAGGTCTTCTTTACCGGCACCGCCTGCGAAGTCACCCCGGTGCGCGAGATCGACTGCCGCACCATCGGCACCGGCCAGCCGGGCCCGGTCACGCGCAAGCTGCAGGCGGCCTTTGCCAAGGTCGTCAAGGGCCCCGGCGAGCCGCGGCCCGACTGGCTGGCGTATGTCTAGGTCCGTGAAAGGAAGGGTCATGAAATCGATCGTGAGCCTGTGCCGTGTGCTTTCGTTGTTGCTGATCGTTGTCACCGTCGCACCGACGGAGCTGCGGGCTGACTCGGGTGCCGAGGCGACGCAACGGGCGCGCAAGTTCGCGGCCCGCCGGTACGCAGGGATGGTCGTCGCGCTGCCCGACTCGGCATTTGCGAATGGCCTTCGCGTGTGTGCGCGAGAGACCCCCTCGGGGATCGTCGGGTACTGGAGAGTTCCAGCCAAGGTGGCGGATGCGATCGACGGGGAGCTGCGCCTTCAGTTGCGCAAGAGCGGCATCGACAAGACGCTGCCATTCTCCTTCTCGCTCTATGTGCGGCAGTATGCGGGCTTCGTACGGGACGGAATGCGATTGGTGTATGTGAACGCGCTCCTGCTCGAAAAGGGCAGCCCCATGGTCGAGCAAGCCAAGAAGGCATTTCCCAGCTCCTGCGGCGCGATCAGCGGCTCGTGGGGGATCCAGTACGACCCGGCGACCAAGAAGTTCGCGAGCTTCACCAAAAACTAGGTTGGCCGGCCCTGCTTTTTGCCCAGCCGGGCACAGGTGTGGGTGCGGAAGAGCAACTTCCCGCAACCTTCGCTTGACGGGTCGCCCACTTTCGCTTTGGATAGGCTGGCCATGAGACCTACGCCTTCCCGATGGAGTCTCCTAGGAAAGAACCCTGAAAGGGGGCTTTCGATCTTCCGCGGTGAGTACAGTCGGGCAAAGGCCGCCCGAGCTCACGCGATCCTGTGGCTCGCGGCGCTTTTCCTGCTGCCAGCGCCGCTCATGCTCGGAAGCAGCCGCGCGTTTGCGGCCAAGCCTGCAGCCAAGGCGGCCGTCGCAAAGAAACACAAGCCAGCCGGCGGCTCGGACAAATCCAGCAGCGCGGAGCCTTCCGCCAAGAAGGACACGCCATCGGCGCCGTATGAGATGCCTTCGCCGGCCGACTCTCCGTCGAGCCCATCGGCGGATTCCTCCGCCACTGCGACGTCGACCTCCACATCAACATCCACCTCGACCTCGACCTCGACCTCGACCTCGACGGAAACGTCGACCGAAGCGGACAAGCCCAAGGAACCGGAAAAGCCGGACGAGCCGCGTGAGATGGCCGAAACGCCGGCGCCACCGCCGCCCAAGGCAGAGCCCATTCCCGCCACCGTGGTCACCGGCAGCGAAACGCCGGTCGTCGAAACCCCCGCGCCCTATGTCGAGCACTTGGGTCCGAAGTCGTTCCCTGGCCGCCTGCGCGGCCTTTACGGCGGATCGCTCTGGCTCGAGCCATCGTTCAACGGTTTGCAGTGGCCGTTCATGGCGAGGACCGGCGTCGGTGTGTCGGGTGCGTTCTGGGTCGACAGCGGCTACGAGACGATCATTCGCGACGACAAGGACAAGGCCATGCCCAACACGCGCATGGCGTTCCAGCAGGGCCGCGGCGTGTTGCGTTTGACCCCAGCCTACGTGCACGGACGGTTCTTCATTCAAGGCCAGGCCGAGCTGGTGGGAAACATGTGCCAATCGGCCAGCAACGTGTGCTCAAGCAGCGGCACCTTCACCACCGATGACCTTTGGATCAGGGTCGGCGAATGGAACAAATGGGATCTCAAGGTCGGCCGCTTCGAGGCCTGGGAGATCTACCACACCGGCATGGGGCTCGACCTCTACACCTTTGAGCGGATGGGCGCTGGGCAGTTCGGCGTGGCGAACAAGCCGAACCTGGACACACCGTCGTTTTACGGCGTGAACTACATGCACGATCGTCCGACCGAAGGGCTGGGGCTGGGGTACGCGGCATTGCACTGGTACTTCACCGAATCGCTACGCGGTGAGTTGCTCGCCGAGCTCGGCGCCGACAACTACCGAGACTCCCAAGCCGACGGCAATCCTCAGACCGCTTACACGTACATGGGCGGTCGTCCCGCCGTCATCTACGACATCGGTTGGCTCAAGCTCAAGGCGGGTGGCGAATACCAGCAGAGAACCGCTGTGATGCAGATCCTGGACGGGGATGGAAAGAAGCAGGATTCGTCGTACTACCGCACGCGAATGGGACTTGGCGGGGCCGCGCAGTTCGTGCTCGATCCCCGCATCGAGTTCGGGCTCAACGCGGCCATTGGGTATCAGCACGAGACGGACACCAGTGGCAACGAAGACCCCAAGAACACTTACTCAACCAGGAGTTTCGGCGGATTCGCCAATATACGTCTCGCCGACCTGTGGCTAGCAGGGATCGGCGTGAATCTGACCACTCAGCTCAATCACTATTACGAGGCAAACAGCGGCACCGCCGACTTCACCCAGCACCTGCAAGGCTTCGCCGCGCTTCAGTATATGGTGGCGGGACAGCTGTTCATCAAGGCGGTCATCGGTTTTGCGCGTGCGGATTTCCAGCCCAGCGACCTCTCCGTGCCTGTCTGGAGCAACTACATGTACAGCGGCCGCGTTCGGTTGATGTACCTCTACTGAAGCAGGCGTCATCCCGACGAAAGACTGCACGCGCTCCGAGGCTGCGCGTTTGACCACCAGCCACCTTGAATCGGCGAAGTGGCGGCGTGTCGAGGATCACCTGACTCCACAAGACCGGCCTTGCTCGACCGAAAAAACTGAATACCTTGCTCGCGGAAGAACCCCAAACCAACCGACGTCTGCGCCTCGTCATGGCGCGGGCGACCTGCAGGATGGTTGTTCAGCGCGCCGCGGCGCTGATCTTTTCCCTTCTCTTTTTCACCTACATACCTGTTATCCTCCCGTGGCTTTTTGAACTACAGCCAGCGGCCCAGGGGCCTTGGTCCCAGGGGTTTTCACGCGTGACTCCGGACCCACTCCGGAAGGAGAAATTGGAATGCATCGCACAGCACGTTCGTTGTTTCTGCCCCTAACCCTTGGATTGCTATTTTCATTCCCATTCACAGGATGCCAGTCAGGCGGCGGCAACCCGGGAACTGGCGCCGGCGGCAAAGCTGGCTCCGGCGGCTCTGGCAACGGCGGCTCCGGCTCCGGCGGCTCCGCCGGTAGCGGCGGCAAGGGCAGCGGTGGTTCGGCCGGCGCAGCTGGCGGTTCGGCCGGTACCGGGAAAGGCGGCGCTGCGGGTTCGGCCGGCGCAGGTGGCACGGCCGGTGGCTCGGCCGGCGCAGGCGGTGGCTCGGCCGGCGCAGGCGGTGGCTCGG
>PMLH01000494.1 GCA_003159055.1 Myxococcales bacterium | reverse complement strand
TGCGGCCGAGCAGCTCGGTGGCCTTCCGTCGCGACAGCGATTCGCACAGCACGCGTTCGCGGCGGCCGACCTGCGCGGCGTAGATCTCGGCGGTGATCTTGCGCTGTTCTTCGATGATGTGGGCCAGACGCTGCTGTTTCAGCTCGGGCGCGACATCGTCGGGCAGCTTGCGCGCGGCCAGCGTGCCCTTGCGTTCGGAATAGGCGAACATGAAGGCGTTGTCGAAGCGGATCTCTAGCTGGGCTCGGCAGGTTTCTTCGAAGTCCGCGTCGGTCTCGCCGCAGAACCCGACCAAGAAATCGGTGGTGATGGCGATTTCGGGCATGGCCTTGCGCAGGGCTGCGGTGAGGTCGCGGTATTGGGCGAAGGTGTAGCCCCGGCGCATGCGCTCCAGCACCGGATCGGCCGCGGATTGCAGCGGCAGGTGGACGTGCCTGCAAACCTTGGGCAGCTCGGCCATGGCCGCGATCACCTCGGCGCTGAAATCGAGCGGGTAGGGCGACACGAAGCGAATCCGGTCAATGCCGTCGACGGCAGCAACCTGGCGCAGCAGCGCTGCGAAGCCAACCTCGCGCTCGCCTTGCCGGAAGCGGTATGAATTGACGGTCTGGCCGACCAGCTGCACCTCGCGAAACCCGGCTTCGGCCAACCCGCGCACCTGGCGCACGACTTCTTCGGGCGACGTTTCGCGTTCGCGTCCGCGCGTGAACGGTACCACGCAGAAGGTGCAGAACCGGTCGCACCCGCGTTGGATGGCCACGTGTCCGGTCACGCCGCCGGTCATGGTGCGCGACGGATCCAATCCCTCGTAGGTTTCGTGCGGATCGAGCGCAGTGTCTTGCACGACCTCGCCCGCGCGTGCACGTTCGATGTGCTCGGGCAACCGCCGGTAGCCGTCGGGGCCGACCACCAAGTCGACGTAGGGAGCTTTCTCATGCAGCTCGTCGCGCAGGTGCTCGGCCATGCAGCCGGTGATCCCCAGCACCACGCGCTTGCCGCCGGCTTTGTGCTGCGCCTTGAACTGCGCCAACGCGCTCGCCCGGCCGCGCACGCGTTCGACGGCCCGTTCGCGCACGGCACAGGTGTTGATCAAAATGACGTCCGCGCCCGACGGATCCAAGGTGCGCTGGTAGCCGGCCTGCTGCAAAAGCCCGAGCACCATTTCGGTGTCGGCGACATTCATCTGGCAGCCGTAGGTTTCAACGTAGACCGTGGGCATCGGTCTTCTTATAGCATCCTGATCGGTGTGGCCATGGGGTGCATCCAGGGCCTCCGCAGACTACCTGCGTCGCCGATACGTCTCGTACGTGAAGCGCACCGGTTGCTGGCTCACGCTGTCGATGCCCTCGTGGGTTTCTTCGAAGAAGCGCTCCCACGCGTTCGGGTCATAGTCGGGGAAGCGAACGTCACCCTCGAAGGTGCGATGGACCCGCGTCAGGTCCAACACATCGGCCACCTTCATCGCCAGGCGGTAGATGGTTGCGCCCCCTGTGATGAACGCTTTCTCTTCGCCCCGGGTGCGCACATAGGCGATCGCTTCGTCGAAGTCGTGAAACAGCGTGACGCCCGGCGGTCGGTAGTCGGGATTCAACGTGAGCACGATGTTCTCGCGGTCCCGCAAGGGACGGGACGGCAGCGATTCGTAAGTTGCGTCGCCCATGATGCACGGGTGCCCGAGGGTCAGGCGCTTGAAGCGCTTGAAATCCTCGCTGATGCGCCAGGGGATGTCGTTCTTCCGGCCAATCACGCCGTTGTCGGCCACGGCAGCGATGATGATGATTTGGGTCATGGGGTGGTCCTAGACGGCGATCTCGAAGGCGATCTTGGGGTGGTGGCGGTAGCCCTCCACCCGCGACTGCTGGTAGCTCCAGGAGAATATCTCGCGTGCACCTTCGGTGACGATTCTCGGGTGCGGATACGGCTCGCGCTGCAGCTGCAGTCGCATGCCCTCGACGTGATTGACGTAGATATGCGTGTCGGCCAGAAAGCCCACCAGGCGCCCTTCCCCAAGCCCCGTCTCGCGGGCGAGCAGGTGCAGCAGCAAGGCGTAGCTGGCGATGTTGAAGGGCAAGCCCAGCGCAACGTCGACGCTGCGCTGGTTCCACATCAGGTTCAGCTTGCCGTCGAGGACGGTCACCTGGAACCCGTAGTGGCAGGGCGGAAGCGCCATGCGGTGAAAATCGACGGGGTTCCATGCCGAAACCAGCATCCGTCGATCGTTCGGATTGGATCTAAGCTTCTCGACCAGGTTGCGCAGTTGATCGATCCCTTGTCCACGCGGAGGCTGGTCGTGCGCGACGTATTCGGCGCCGAAATGCCGCCACTGCCAACCGTAGATCGGCCCCAGCTCGCGCTCTGCCGTCATCTTGGCACGTGTCTCGTCATCGTGTCCGTAGGGCACGCGCTCGGGACTGCACCATTCGTCCCAGATGTGGTTGTTTCGAGAGCGCAGCCACTCCTTGTCGGTGATCCCCTTGATGAAGAACTCCAGCTCCGAAGCGACGAGGCGAAAAGGCACCGACTTGGTCGTCAGCAGAGGAAACCCGGCCCCGAGATCGTGTTCGAACATGGCCCCGGGCAGCGTCAGTGCTTCGACGCCGGTGCGGTTTGGCTTTCTGATCCCTTGCTCGAGGAGTCGACGGACGATGTCTAGGTAGGCCTTCATGAGGGTTCTCTGCCACTTCCTAGCGCAGGGGGGAGGGCATCGTCCACCCCAAGGCGTTCCACGCAGGTCCGCCTGTTTTTGGCGTCAACCATTTCTGCGCGCGCCCATGCTAGGCTTCGCCCAAACATCCATCGGAGACGACCATGATCAGCAAGAAGATCCAGGACGCCCTCAACGCGCAAATCAACATCGAACAATACTCCGCTCAGCTCTATTTGGCGATGAGCGCCCATTGCGAGGCGAAGAGCTTCCGCGGTTTCGCACACTGGCTGCGCGTGCAGGCGCAGGAAGAAACCGCGCACGCCATGAAGTTGGTCTCCTTCCTGCTCGACCGCTGCGGCCACCTGGAGCTCGGCGCCATCGCTGCGCCGCCTGCGGAGTTCGGCAGTATCACCCAGATGTTCGACAAGATCCTTGATCACGAGAAGTCCAACACCGCCAAGATCGGCGCGCTCTTCGAATTGTCTCGTGCCGAAAAGGACTACGCTAGCGAGATCACCTTGCAGTGGTATGTCACCGAGCAAGTAGAGGAAGAGGCGAACGTGGGGCAGATCCTCGACCAACTCCGAGCCGTGGGCGAGCAAGGCGGGGGCATCTGGTATCTGGACTCGAAGATGGGCAAACGCGAGCTCGGCAAATAGAGACCTGGATCTGGAGCGCTGCCAGAAAGCGGCGAAGCAGATCGTACTCCCGGGCCGTGTGATCATGCCCGCATGATGGCCGCGAGTGGCGCGGGGGCTCTTGCGGTCCTCGTTACCGCGGTGTCTACTGAATGCGGCATCATGCCGCCGAGAGCACGTCACGCGGGTCAGACCACCATCCGAGCTTCGAATGGTGGCGATTCCGCGCCGGCTGTCACGGACTTGGCGGTGCGTTGGCTGTTTCCTTCCACCGATGGACCCGTGACGCCGTTGTCAAGTCCACGCACGGTTCTGGGGCGCGGGGAAGACTGCGGAACCGCCCTTCCCGGCGCGGAGATCTCGCGCCACCACGCAGAAATCTATCGCAACGGCCCCCTTGCGATCTTGCGCGACCTTGGGAGCAGGAACGGCTCGTTCGTGAATGGGATCGCCACGCGCGAGGCTCCGCTCGGGGCGGGCGATGTTATCCGCTTGGGCGAATGGATTGGGGTGGTTGTGGACATCGCGCGCGACCCTTCCATCCCGTTCGCGTTCGGAACCATCGCGCCTGGGCTGTTCGGCGGGCCCAAGCTTCGGGCGGTGATCGAGCCCGTCCTGCGCGCCGCCAAGAGCGACCTGTCCATCGTGCTCGAAGGTGAAACCGGGACTGGCAAAGAGGTCGTGGCCCGCGCCATCCACGCCGCGAGCGGCCGCCGCGGAAGCTTTCTCGCGGTCAACTGCGCAGCCCTACCGGAGGGCATCGCCGAGGCCGAGCTTTTCGGCTATCGCCGCGGCGCCTTCACGGGTGCAGACCGAGCCAGCCCGGGATATTTTCGCGGAGCTGCGGGGGGCACCTTGCTCCTCGACGAAATCGGAGAGCTTTCTCTGCCCCTCCAGGCAAAGATCCTGCGCGTGCTTGAGCAACGCGAGGTGCTTCCGCTCGGGGAATCGCAGCCTGTTGCCGTCGACGTCCGTATCCTCGCCGCCGCGCAAGGCTCGCTGGAAGATGCCGTGGCGCAAAGAACCTTTCGCGCCGACTTGTTCGCCAGGATGGAAGGGATCGTCGTCACGCTGCCGGCGCTGCGCCTGCGCATCGAGGACGCTCCCTACCTGTTCGCGCGGTTCTTGCACGATTTGAGTGGGGGCCGGCCGCCGGCAGTGGATCCCCGGCTGGTCGAGAAGATTTGCCTCTACGATTGGCCGCTCAACATTCGAGAGCTGGTGACCCTGGTGCGCAGGCTGCTCGTCGTCAACGGCCACGAAGCGATCTTGAAGGCCGCGCACTTGCCGAGTCGGATGCTGCGCGACCGATCAAGCCGGTCGAGCCAACCACCGTCCTCCAGTCCGGCACTCGACCAGCCGTCGAGGGCGCGCGTTCAGGCTGAGCAGGATGAGGTCGATTTCGCGCGGCTGATCGAGGCGCTGCGCAACCACGCCGGAAATGTCAGCAGGGCGGCGGCCGCCTCCGGGCTGTCACGCCAGCGCGCCTATCGACTGATCCACGCGCGTCCGGATGTGGATCTGGAAGATCTCCGCGTCTTGGAAGCCAACCGCGAGGAGGGGGCGTCGTGAGCCCCACCCAAGTACCGGTTTCGCGCGTCGGCGAGCTGCTTGCGGACAAGTACCGCATCGTCCGCTTCATCGGCGAAGGGGGCATGGGGACGGTCTACGAGGCCTACCACGCCGTGGTCGGGCGGCGTTTTGCCGTGAAATTCCTGCATTCCGAGCTGGCGAGAGTGGACGAGATCCTGGAACGCTTCAAGCGTGAAGCACAAGCCGCAGGCGCGCTGGAGAGCGAGAACATCGCCTCGATCGTCGACTTCGGTCACGCCCAGGACGGCATCCCGTACATCGTCATGGAATTTCTGGTCGGTGAAGACCTGGCGAGATTCCTGGCGCGGGAGGGGCCGCTGCCAGTGGTCCGGGCCGTGAACATCATCATCCAGGCCTGCCGAGGCCTCGCTGCTGCGCACGCTTCCGGCATCATCCATCGCGACCTCAAGCCGGAGAACCTCTTCATCTGTCGGCGCGGCGATGGCTCCGATCTGGTCAAGATTCTGGATTTCGGGATTGCCAAGCTCTCGCAGGCGAGCATCGAAGGCCCGCTCGCCTCGGTGACCCGAACCGGATCGACCATGGGAACGCCGTTCTACATGTCGCCCGAACAAGCGCGCGGGGCGAAGGAGGTGGACCATCGCGTAGATGTCTACGGACTCGGTGTGATTCTCTTCGAGGCGTTGTCTGGGCAAAGGCCCCATCCCGGCGACTCGTACAACGCGATTCTGTACCACATTCTCACCCAGCCACCGACGCCGATTGCGACCTTGCGTTCGGGATTGCCCGAGGACTTGATGGATGTCCTCCATCGTTCGCTCTCGCCCGATCCAGGTGATCGCCCGGCCACGGTCATGGATCTGGCTTCCGCGCTCGCTCGCCATGCCGGGCGGCAAGTGACGCCCATCCGATCGCAGTTCGATTTGCGGGTTACCCGCAGTTCCGGTCCGGATCCCAATCCGGGATTGGAACGCACCCAACCGGGCACGATCGCCACGCGGGGAAGGCGACGCCGCGCCCAATGGCTGGTCGCCGGCCTGGTTCTCGCGCTCGTAGGGGCGGCGGTGGCGCTTGCTTTTCGCCACCGAGGAACGGAGTCAGCGCGTGGGCTAGACCATACCGGCGCAGCTCCCAACACCGTCCCACCGGTGGGACCCGCGGGTACCCCCGCAAGCTCCGCGCCCTCGCCCCCGCCCCCCAACACCAGCCCCCCGGTCGCGTCGGGAACCCCGCCCACGCCTCCCTCCGAGTCCGCGGCGAGAAGCAAGAACGCTGTCGGGCGAGATCGCTCGCCGTCCGTTCGGCCCGCCGGCCGGCCGCAGGTGGGGGCGGCGGGTCGCGGCTCGGTGGGGCGCCCGGCATTCGATCAATACAATCCCTACCGATGATGATGACGCTGTCCACGCGGATCAGGCGTGGACGTCCACGCGAACAGTGCTGACCGGGCTTTCGGGCCCGACGGCGGCACGCACCGACGGCAAGAGACTGGCGGAACCGAGGATAAAGTCAGATGATTCGTGTGGATGCAGGCACATGCGGCACGCCGAGCCGGTTGCTTGGAAACCACGCCAAGGAATGGCACGGATCGTGTACGGGGAGGTTCCCGATGAGACTCGCAACATTTATAGTCCCAATGGCCCTGGTCGCTCTTTGCGCTTCTCCGTCCATGACATTCGCCCAAACAGGAGCGAAAGCAGAGGCACGCAAGCACTTCGACCGAGGTCTCGCGCAGGCGAAGCAGGGCTCCTACGCCGGGGCCATCGTGGAGTTCAACCGCGCCTACGAAATCAGCCCGCACTTCGCCGTCCTTTACAATCTTGGACAGGCCTATGCGGCGCTTGGGCAGCCCGTGTACGCGGTCCAGGCGCTGAAGCGATACCTGAACGAAGGAGGCAATCAGGTCCCAGCGAAGCGCCGGAATGAGGTGGAGGCCGACATTGCGCGACAGGACCGTCAGATTGCCAGCGTGACCGTGCGCTCGCAGCTCGCGGGCGCTGTCATCAAGGTCGACGGGCTCGACATCGGCATCTCTCCGCTGCCGAAGGCGGTGCGAGTGAACGCAGGAGCTCACGTGTTCTCCGCATCCGCGCCGGGGTATCGGCCATGGGAGCAAAGACTGGTCTTGCCCGGCCAGGATCAGCAAGTGGTCGAGATTCGCTTCGAGCCGGTCTCAGCTCCGGCCACTGCGCCTTTGCCTGTGGCGGCGGCGCCGGGTCTGGCAGCGGCAGCCCCAGCACCGCTCGCACCAAGTGTGCCTTCGCCTGCGGCACCGGCTGCGTTGGCGCCCGCGTATCCGGCCGCTACAGCATCGGCAACCCCTGCAGGGCAATCCGGCGCTCTCCCTCCGCCGACACTGCCCGTCGTCGTGCCACCGACCGGGGCCGAGTCGACAGCGACAGCCTCAGCGTCCACCCAGGTCTCCACGCCCGCGCCGGCCGCGACCGGATCGCGCAGACCCGTCGCCTACGTCGTCGGCGGGGTGGGGGTCGGCTGCTTGGTGGCAGGTGGCGTGTTCGGGCTACGGGCAATGTCGAAGCTTCACGACAGCGACGCGCATTGTCCGAACAACCAATGCTCGCCCGAGGGCGTCGCCCTCAACGATCAGGCCAAGACGGCGGCGCTGGTGTCGGACATCACGGTGGGGGCAGGTCTCGTCAGCCTGGCGGTCGCGACCTACCTGCTGGTCACGTCAGGCAAGGTCGAACCGGCGCCAGCGGGCAAGCTCGCGTATGGGATTCACCTTCTGCCCGAGGTCGGCCCGGGCGAGGCGAAGGTAACACTAGGAGGTTCGTGGTGAGTACCTCACGATTGTTGGGTGCGTACCTGGCCTTGGCGCTGGCGGCGTCCGGTTGCGAAGCGATCCTTGGCATCAAGGACCGCGCGGTCGGCGACGGATCTGTGCTCGGACTCGACGCAAGCTCGACCTCTGTAGACATTGCTGGAACTGGCGGCAACATTGGATCCGGCGGGAGCTTGGGCAGCGACGGCGGCACGGATGTAGTGGACGCGCCCGGTGCGGGTGGCGGCATCGGCACCGGCGGAACGACTGGCGTAGGTGGCATCGCGACCGGCGGCGTGATGGGGACTGGAGGCAAGGGGACCGGAGGCGCAGGAAGCGGCGGTGTGATGGCGACCGGTGGTGCCAGGACTCTCGATGCGGCAAGTGAGGATACGGCGGGGACGGGAGGCAAGGGGACCGGCGGCGTGACTGCGACCGGCGGCGTGGGGACCGGAGGCATAACGAGCGGTGGAGGTAGCTCAAGTCCGGGCGGCCGCACCGGTACCGGAGGCCAGGGCGGAATGGGCGGGACTTGTGCTGAGCCCAGTGTCTCGTGCAACGGCGATCTATCGAACGTCGGCACGGGAGACTTCACCATCATGTTCACGCTCACCACGTCGATGACGACACACTTGGTGGAAATCCTGGCCCAGCGGGACTTCTGCGGACATCAGTTCTTCTGGGATGCGCAGCTGTCCGCCGGCGCGCTGAAAGTCGAGCTGGATGACAACCAACAGAACTACACCGAGTGTCTCGGCACGAAGGTGATCAACGACGGCCAGCCCCATCGTGTTGTCATGCACCGTGCAGCTGGCATTCTGACCATTCAGGTAGACTGTGCCTTGGATGCGACCTGTACGGCCGCGACCAACTTCTCAACCGCCCTTCCTTCGTTGCGGAGGACGAGTCCGTGCATCGGCAATCCCGATCCTCCGGTGGATCTCGTCGGAACGCTGAGCAACGTCTGCGTGGCATCTGGCAACGGGGGGACAGTCGACGGTGGCGCAGACGCTGGTGACGCAAGCACGGACAGCACGACGGTTTCGGACACACCGATAGACCCGGACGGTGGCACACCACCCGGCTGCTCGGGCGCTTTCGTGTTCGACGACTTTTCCGGCACTGCACTCGACACGGCGAAGTGGTGGACGAACACTTCCGTTCCGCAAGGAAACGCGTCGGTCGTGCAAACCGGCGGCCACGTCGAAATAAGCAATCGTGGCTATCTCAACACCATCGGTGAATTCGTACCGGCCGCTGGAGGCGTACGGGTGACCGGCAAGTGGACCTTCGACGCCGTCGGGGCTGTCGGTGACCTCCTCCAGGTTTTGACCCGCACCAATGGGATACCGCAGGGCGATTTCGGCGAGGCCCAGGCGGGCATGGAGTGCGTAGCAAACCAGGAGAGCAGCACCGTCATGGTCGAAGCTTGGGGGACCACCGTGTCGAACGCGACCAGCAGCGGATTCTTTCCCCTCAACCAAGGTGACACGCTCGTTTTTGAAATGACCGACGACGGATCGCTGGTGACGTGCGCGTTCGTGAACCTCACCAGCGGCAACCGGGCGACGGCGTCGGCGACCTCGACTTTTGCGCCGACGACGAATCGAATCACGTTTCACAACCGAGAATTCGATGAAACCCGTCGTGCCTTGGTTGACGACCTTGCCATCGAGTCGGGCTTCGCGAATCGCCCGGCCCACGACTACTTGTTTGAAGAGGCGTCTGGCGCCACGGCCTATGACCTGTCGGGTACGGTCAACGGAACCCTGGCCACCGGGGCCTCGCGGGTAGCCGCCATCCGCGGCCGGGGCGTTTCGTTCGCCGCCACCAGCGACGGTTACGTTGACCTCGGCACCGTGGGCAGCTCACTCGGAACCGCGGACTTCACCATCGCCTTCTGGTTCAACGTTCCGCGTAGGTCCCACCTGATGGACCTGCTCGGCAATCGCGTCGACGGGAACAACGGCAACTTCGTTCAGACGAGGATGAGAGGCGACGGCTCGGTGGAGCTCGAGCTCGACGAAGACGTTTCCGGCACCAACCACCAGGGAATCGTCAGCGGCCCGGGATATGACGACTCGAAATGGCACCATCTCGCCGTGCGCCGCCACGGTCTGACGGCCGCGATGTACATCGACGGCGCGCTGGTGACAGCCGATACGCGTACCACGGGGACGCCGACGGATCTTTCCAGCGGGGCGCCTCTCCGGCTCGGCAGCTCGGCCATTGCCGCGACCTACGACCTTCTGACGACGGGTACCTTCGACGACGTGCGCGTTTACAACTCCGCTCTCCGTGACTGCGACATCGCGCTTATTGGCACGCACCCGTGAGAGCGGGCCGCCAGGCCCGAACTTGCAGCGGAGGGCAGAGGTCTGGCCCCGGGGCGGTTGTCTAGTCTCCTTTGTGCGCTCGTCCTGTGCCTAGCGGGGATGAGCATAGTTCCTTCAAACCCCATTTTCCCTTTGCCGAAGCCTCACAGCCAGATGCCCCCATGGGAGGCACGGGTGGAAGTGCCGGCTGGTTTCTCAGCCGTCAAGGCCGCAGAGCCAGCCAGCCAGCGGGCGTACCTTGATCGTCCGCTTGCCCGA
>PMLH01000100.1 GCA_003159055.1 Myxococcales bacterium | reverse complement strand
CATCTCACGGGCTTTGCAGAATTTTGGTGACAAGTCAGTGCCAATTCTCCGACGGACAACGCCCGACCTTGCGACCGCCGCGGTTGCTGCGTCGACGGGCAAGAAGAACGCAGGCCAATTCCGAGCTGACCTCACCGACGGAAAATGAGTGCCGGGAACCACCCTTCTCGACGGTCGAGCTGAGCCCGCCAACGTCAACCTCTCGGTTCAAGGCCTTCGATTGCCCCTGCGCGATGGACGTGAGATGACGGAAAGGTGGCATATCTTGCGGGACCAATCGTTGACAGCACCCATCTGGAATGTTAATCCTCCGTGCCCATCCCGGGGAAACCGGAGGACGAAGTGAAGAGGACCTACCAGCCACACCGAAGGAGCCGGAAACGCACGNNAGGGGCGCAAGAAGCTCACCGTCACGATTCCCAAGAAATAGGAACGGGTGACCGACGCGGGCCTGAACCAGCGCCTAGGCCGCAGCCAGCGGCTCCGGAAGCGGTCAGGCTTTCTGCTCGTGCAGCAGCGTGGGCGTAGGATCCATGGCCAAACGTTGGTGGTCTATGCCATGTGGCGAAGGGATGGGAGTACCGAGCACACCTCCCGACTTGGTATTACTGTGAGCAAGAAGGTCGGGAACGCCGTGGTTCGCAACCGGGTCAAGCGCTGGGTTCGTGAAAGCTATCGCAGACTCGGCTCTATCACGGACGCCGATATCGTGGTGATCGCGAAACCGACGGCCGCGCACAGCAACTACCAGGCCACCGCACACGAGTTGCGCAACCTGATTGATCGCGCGCAGGCAAGATGATCCACGTGGGCACGATAGCCGACCGTTTAGGGTGCGGAATTCTTCTGCTGCTCGTTCGCGCCTATCGACTTCTTCTGTCCCCGGTGCTGGGGCCAGCTTGTCGGTTTGCGCCCACCTGCTCGGCCTACGCCGAAGAGGCGATCACACGCTTCGGCGCCGTCAAGGGCAGCGCCCTTGCGGTGCGCCGGATTTTGCGCTGTCATCCCTTTGCAGCGGCCGGCCTCGATCCGGTGCCAGCGTCGATTTCCAAGCCCACGCGAACCAAGACGACCTAGGAGAGAAGATGGACAAGCGGTTGCTTATCGCGGTGGTGGTTTCCATGGGGATTCTGTTCCTTTGGTGGAAGATTTTTCCGCCCGCGCCCCACGTTCCAAACCCAGCTCCGGTTGCGAGCCAGACCCAATCCGTGCCGGATGGTGGCAATGGCCAAGCCACCGGCCAACCAGCTCCCGCTGCCGGCAATCCAGCGGCTGCCAAACCCGCGGAGTTACCGCAAACCCGGGCAGCGGAGCAACTGGTCACGCTCGAGTCGCCGCACGCCGACTACGCCTTCTCTTCCTGGGGAGCGTCGCTTCGTCACGTCAAGCTCAAGGATCGCCAGTTTCTCCTCGACCGTTCGAAGCCGGACTCTGGCATCGATTTGGTGACAACACCGACGGAGGAAACCGCGCCTTTGCGCACCACCTTCGCCAAACCGGAGTTTGCGTGGTCGGACGCGGTTGCGTGGACCGCCGAACGGCAAGGCTCAAGCGGCGTGGTGTTTCGTGCCGAGACCAACGATGTGGTGGTGGAAAAGCACTACACCCTCGAACCGCAACGCTACCGGCTTCTTTTCTCGGTCGTGGTGCAGAACAAGACCGCGAAGGCGGTCGACCTCGGCCTGCTGATCCATCTTTTCGCGGCCCAGGATCCCGAAAAGAAGGGCGGCGGCATGTTTAGCTACGCGTCGGCGAATATGGCGGAAACCGTCTGCTACGTGGGTGACAAGGCAAGGCGGGCCACGATCGAGTCCCTGGTCAAGGAAACGCAGAGCTACGTCGGTGGCGTACGTTGGGCCTCTGCAGGCGACAAGTACTTTGCGCTTGCAGCCGTGCCGTTCCCGGAGACCCCGCCGCGCGAGCGCGCTTGCCGCGAACAGGCCTTGGATTCGCTGCGCGGCCAGGTTTCGCTCTCCTATGCGACCCGGACCATCGCCGCGGGTGAGCGGACGGAGTTTCCCCTCATCGTCTTCGCCGGCCCGAAGTACACGAGTGACCTCGACGCGATTCGTCCCGGTGGCGAGGACGCCAAGATGGCCGATGCGGTCGATGTCACCTTCGCGGTGCTGTCGCGACCGATGTTGGCGTTGCTCAAGCAGTTCTACCGGCTGACCGGGAACTGGGGTATCGCAATCATCTGCCTTACCATCTTCGTGCGCCTGGTGACCTTCTACCCGACCTACAAACAGATGGTGTCGGGCAAGAAGATGCAGGGGCTGTCGGGCAAGATCGCAGATCTGCGTAAGAAGTACGAAAACGACAAGCAGAAGCTCGGCGCCGAGACCATGAACATGTACAAGGCGCACGGGGTCTCGCCGTTCAGCGGCTGCTTGCCCGCGCTCATCCAGATGCCGATCTGGATCGCCCTGTTTTCGACCCTCAACTACGCGGTGGAGCTCTACCGATCGTCGTTCTTCTGGTACATCACCGATTTGTCGGCCAAGGATCCCTACTACCTTGCGCCGCTGCTCATGGGGTCAGTCATGTTCCTGCAGATGCGCATGTCGCCCGCGGGCACGGATCCGCAGCAGCAGAAGATGATGTCGGTGATGATGCCGGTGATGTTCACGGGCTTCTCGCTCTTCTTGCCGGCGGGGCTTTCCATCTACACGCTCACCAGCTACCTGTTCGGGATCGTGCAGCAGTTGGTCGTGAACCGCCGCTACCGTGCGGCGGTTCCCGCGGCGCGGGCCAAAGCCTAGACGGCGACATCCTTTCACCTTCATCGCGAAGTTGGCATGCGTATTCGCCAGCACCTCAATCCGCTTCGCTCGGACTATCTTCAAATAGAAGTCGAGCCGATCGACTTGACGGTCGGTCGCCCCGTCGAGGTCGAGCTGGGATCTGCAGAGGCTTACTTTCTCATGGAGCGAGCGGTGGAAGCGCCCGAGCGCAGCTACGTCGGCGTCGAACTCCGGCGCGACATGGTGGAGATGGCCAATCGCGAATCCGAGCGGCGCGGGCTTGCGCAAGTGCGAAGCGTGTTTGCCAATATTTCTGTCGATCTGCCGAGGTTGTTCGCGCCCGAAAGCGTCAGCCGGTTCTTCATCAATTTTCCCGATCCCTGGTTCAAGTACAAGCAGCGCAAACGCCGCGTCGTCGGGGAAGAATTGGTCGACCAGCTCTTGCCGCTTCTATCCCCGGACGGAGAAGTCCACGTCGCGACCGACATCTTCGACATCGCGCTCGACGCGATGGCCGCGCTCGAGCGGGAACCCCAACGTCACTTCCGCAATCTCCACGCGCCCTGGAGCTTCCTGCCGAAGACCCGCTTTTCGGCGCGCTCCTGGCGCGAACGGCACTGCGAAGCCGAAGGAATTCGCATTTGGCGGCTGGCCTACGTGCGGATCTAGCCCTGTGCATGGAGCTACCCAAGATCCAGCTGCAGCTCTTCGAGTTTCTGGATGCGGTCGCGAATCTCGGCCGCCCTCTCGAATTCCAGTTTCTCGGCCCAATCGAACATTTCCTTCTTGAGCTGCGCGATGAGCGAAGGCAGCTCGTCGGGGGCGACGGTCCGCTTGCCCTTCTTGGGCAGATTGGCTTTGGACGGATCCCAGCGGTCGTCTTGCGCCGTTCCCGAAAGATCTTGAATCGCCTTCTGGATGGTCTTGGGCGTGATGCCGTGCTCGTGGTTGTATTCTTCTTGAAGCTTGCGTCGCCGCCGGGTTTCGCCGATCGCCTTCTTCATCGAGTCGGTTTCACGATCGGCGTACATGATGACCTTGCCGTTCACGTTGCGAGCCGCGCGGCCGATGGTTTGAATCAGCGACTTTTCGGCGCGGAGAAACCCTTCCTTGTCGGCGTCGAGGATCGCCACAAGCCCGCTTTCGGGAATGTCGAGGCCTTCGCGCAAAAGGTTGATGCCCACCAGCACGTCGTA
>PMLH01000484.1:9188-12761 GCA_003159055.1 Myxococcales bacterium | reverse complement strand
AGCCTCTGTCAGCCCTAGGGGCAGGCAACATCGCCGCCTTTGCCTTGGCCTGTGTGCTTGGCGCCTTGGGCGGACTCACCTTGCGAACGCACCAGGCACTTAGCCCATCGGTCGCCTCGCTGCAGGCCAAGTGGAGCACCGGATTCACCAAAGAAGAGGTCAAACGCCTCGTGATCATGGAGCTCTTCAACGCCGGTGCCGTCGCCGTGGTCGAGCGAGGTGGCGCCGCGGAAAAGACCGCGCCTGTAGAGCCCGACAATCACGGACATACAAGCCTCACCGGGACGGGTCTTTTCGCGCGCCCAGCCGGATTTTGCGATGCGTGGAATCACGAGTTGAAGCAGTCAGATATCGCCAATGTTCTCAGCGACGCAAGCAAGGAATGTTCGCAAGGCGCGGGATCAGTAGATTGCTTTCCGTGGGCTTCCATCGGCCGCGAAATTCTGGCCCTGCCTCTGACCAAACAGCCGGCTGCTATGAAGAAAATCATTGAGGCAGCATGCTTGCTGGACGATTTGCGGACGAGATGAATCAGCAGGTGCCTCGACGACGCCCCGATGCTGGGCTTCGCTACCTCGTACCTTTTATCGTAGGATGTGCCTTGTGTGGATCGGAGGCTCAAGCAGAGTCCCGAGGAGAAATTCTATCGCAAGAGGCTTTTCAACTCGCTGCTCGGTCAGTGGTCAAGGTCGAGGCGTCTTCCTGTCAGGCACGCGGTCGCCTCGTGTCCCACGGTTTCTTCTGGCAGCCATCAAACGGCGTCGCTGGAGAGCGCTATGTCGCTACCACCTTGCATTCCGTCGCAGCCTGCAAGTCGTTTAGCGTTACCTGGCTGACAGCGGACGGTCGCACATGGGGCGCGACCGTCGATGCCAAGGTCGTACATTGGCTTCGGTCCGACGACCTGGCGCTGCTCGTTCTCATGCAGAGATCCACAGGCACCGGCGAGCCGCCAAAGGCACTCACGAGTGCGTCGGCGTCGCCTCCTGACCGGGGGTACTTCGCCATCGCGGCGCACGATGAAGCCAATGCCGTCACGGACAAACCGCTTACCCTTCGCCGATCTACGAAGCGCACGCTACGCGACGAAATCAGCAGCAAAGCTGCCAATGCATTCGTGGGCACAGGGATGGACAAGTTGCCCGATAGCGATGTTCTCTTTTTCGACGGGAACCTCACCCCCGGCGCATCGGGCGGACCGGTGGTTGATGGCAATGGCCATCTCGTCGGCATCGCCGAGGGCGGGTTGGCCATGGGCACAATTGGTACCTGCTGGGCCACGCGCGCGGAGAACCTCGCCAAGCTCGCCACAAGTTCGGATCAGGACCTTTCGCCCGACGAGGCCAAGGCTCTTACGCAGATGTTCTTCGCGGATGTGGTGCTCGATCAGAACTTCGCGCTCCATTCCGTTGGCCGAGTTTCTCTTGCCGGTTTCCTCGATCCTCAGTGGGGCTCGGACAAGATCGTGCAGGGATCCCTCATGTACGCACACGGTTGGGAGGTCTTCCCGTGGTCCAAGCAGTCTTGGTGGGCGTTGCTGCTGGGTAGCGATGTCGGGCTACGCGAGGGACGCGGTGACGGGCGTTTCATCGCCCCAGACGGAAGCACGCTCGAAACCAGATCGGAAAATGCATTCGACAGCTTCGTGGGTCTGCACCTTGGCCTCCGCCTGAACCGGATCAAGAGCACAAAGTCCTCGTGGAGGTCGTTGCGTGGTAACTTGGATGCCGGTTCCGGCGTAGGGTTGTCCGTGCGTGGAGGCGAAACGAAGGGCCTCCTGCAGCTTCTTGCACTACGTGGCGCCTTGACTCTCCCGGTTGCCCGCACGTGGGGACTCGGCCTGACGGGTTCAGCGATCCGCGAGTATGCTCCATCATCCTCGTTTCAGTATCGCGCAGACGGGAGTGGCGCAGACCGCATGGCGAGTCGGTGGAGCTGGCGTGGAGAACTGGGTTTGGCGATCGAGAAGGAGTTCGAGTGACAGGCTCGGCGTACTCACCAGGATACCTCCTACTGGGGCTACTCATCGTGAGCGAGGCTTGCGGCGGCTCCGATGCCGGCGCTCAGCGGGTCAAGTCCTGTACCAGCGACGACACCTGTCGGCCCTTGGGCAGCCGCTGCATAGGCAGCGTTGACGGAGGCTTGGGGGAATGCGGCCAGCAGTGCAGCAGTGACATCTGTCTGGAAATCGATTCGCGCCAGCAGTGCACCTCCAAGACCTACGGCAAGTGTGCTCCGGTTTCCTGTACGGCCGATATTCCTTGTCAGGACCCAGAGCGTGTTTGCGATGAGTTCGTTCAACCAGGGGGCAGATGCGTGCCCCGTTCCGGGACTTGTCAGGACCTAGCGGAGTGTCCCGTCTTTAGCCCAACCCTCCTCGATGAAAGATACTGCGATGCCACTCTGGGGCTTTGTCGCCTGTCACCGTTGGCGCTGAGCAGTTCCACCTTCTGGCCTGACGCTGCGCCGATTTCCGTCGATAGACCACAACCAGGTGAGACGTTTGCCTCGACAGAGGAGGTCCGCTTCGCTTGGCAGCGGACCAATACGTCGGCGCTGATAGTTGTCTTGCGTGACCTGCCCGATGGCTATGACTTCACCCAGATCGCTCAAGACTCAATCTGGGGCGCTGCCCGCGGCATCGACGCCCCGACGGAGATTTCCTGGGCAGATGGCGTACGAGTCTCGGGTGGCGTATGGCTGGGNNGCTGGGCAGTCCCGATCCGCCCCCGTCGTCGACGATGTACCTATTGGTTTTGGGGGTCAAGGATGGCCAAACCGAATCCGCCTCCAATTTCATTCCATTCCGCGTCGGCAGCCCCTGGCCACAACCCAGTGACTCTTGCGCAGATGAGGACTCCATTCCGGGGGACTGCGAGAATCTGGCTTTGCCCATGCGCTGCTTGGGTGGCACCTGCCTTCAGCTCTGCCTTTCAAGCGCGGACTGCCCAAGTCCGCTTGTTTGCTCGGACCCTGTGATGGGCACCCGGGTTTGCGTCCAGTAGGGCGCCGCCAGCTCTTGAAGACAGCAAGACGAGTTGGTGCAGGGTGCGCATCCGTTGCCGCGGCTCATTGACGCCCGGGTCGCCCAATCCATTACTTTCACTCTTGGCCAGGCGTCGTGGCCGGCCGCCATGGTTGCCGCGCCGAGGAGCGAAGATGCTCTGAGAACACCCGAAGCGAGCATCGCCGAAGATGCCCCTGCGGTTCTGTCAGTCAGGCAGGCTCGTGATTTCCCATTTTTGGCGCGCGGTCCTCATTCTGTGCCCGCAGTGCCAGCGGCCTTCGTCCGCAGCGGGATCACGTTTTCAGCCTCGGCCATAGCCAGGTAGTCGCCCCATGCCTGCNNCGTGCGCCAGCAGTGCGGGCTTGCCCTCTTGGTGATGTTCAAATCGCGCATGACGTGGCGAAGGCGTGCAGGCGTTGCGAAGGTATTGGGCTTGTCCCGGTGGGGGAAGAGGTAGCGCCCGCTGCCTGTGACCACGCGGAGCTGCTGCAGGAGAGCGAGCGCTTGCTCTGACCGCGGCGAGACGTGGTCGCGGTCGGCTTTCACACGTTGAAGCGGAAGTTGAT
>PMLH01000484.1:0-9161 GCA_003159055.1 Myxococcales bacterium | reverse complement strand
GTCCGAGTGGATCTTGCCGGCGGCTTTGTGGGCGGTGCTGCCTCTGCGCAAGGGCCACGCACGGCACTCGTCCTCGCCAGCGGTGAGGAACGAAATCAGATCGCAGAGCGCGTAGGCCGCGCGGATGAAGCGGTTCGACGCCGGCTCGCTGAGCCCGAGCGATGCGACGAAGTCCTTCTGCTCCGCGGGTGGCATCTGGGCGATGTCCATTTCTGCCGTGCCGGCAAGCACCACCAGACCGAGGCCGCTCCTCGACGCGTGGGCCACCAGATCGTCGGGCGCGGGCGCGGCGGCTTTCGCCTCGTCCACATTGAAAACCAGCAGCAGCGGCTTTTGCGACAGAAAACGGAAGCCGGAGATGAGGCTAAAATCGCCAGCCGAAAGTCCCTGCAAGCTGCGCAGAGGGTTGCCGGCCTCGAGATGCGCTTTCAGCTGTTCCAGCAGCTCCTTTTCCGCGGTCTTTGCCTTCTCCTTCTTCACCCGATCGAGACGAGTCTCGACCAGGATCAGATCGGAAAGGTTCATTTCGGTTTCGAAGTCCTGGGCTTCGGCAACGGGAGTCGGCGCATCGCCGGCGCTGCTGGTGAACCCACGCACCACGTGGCAGAGAGCATCGACCTCGCGCATGGCACGCAGGATCTGCTCGTCGAGGCCCTTGCCCGAGCCGGGCGCGACTGCCACCGCTACGTCGGAAAACATGGTCTCGGTGTAGGTCGTCTTCTTCGGCGAAAACAGCTTCGACAGCGCGTCGACGCGAGCGTCGGGAACCTTGACCGTGCCGAGGTTGGTCTTGCCTTTGGCGGCACCGTATCCCGTTTCAGCGGTGAGGCCCGTCAAGGCATTGAACACCGTGGTTTTTCCACATCCCGGAAATCCGACCAAACCGATCTTCATGGATCGGTCCTAGCGCGGATTTCCGGGCACGGTCAACCACGAACGGCCGCTCGCGTGTTTCCACTGGCCACTCCATGGTGCAGCCACCTCGCGCCACAAGCCGGATCAGATTGTCAGGGTTCAGCGGCTTCCGGGCGATTCGCCCGCTTCGTTTCGCATAGTTGCCGACGGCGTAATACTTGCAGCCCTGCTGGGCCTGCGAGAGAAAGATCCAGATGGCACTTCCAAAGGCTGGCGCTACCGTCCACGGCCGCGACCAAGCTTCGTGTGCGAGTGGCCATCGGCGACATCATGGATGCTGGCTCCTACTGCCAGAGCGGTGGTATGTCGGCATCCTTGGAGTCGGCGGCGATGGCCATCGTGGGTACGAATGGCGAGACATGGTCGCGACTGGACCTGACGTGCGACGGGGGCATGGTCGACCACCTGCTTGATCTCCCCAGCGCTTCACCCTTGTGGTTGGCCATCCACGTCGAAGGATCTGCGCCGGTACCGTATTCCCTGCCAACCCCGGGGCCGCCGTCGGTCACCGTTGATGAGCTGGATCTGATGTAGCCCGCAGTGGCCCCGAAGCGACCTGCAGCAGTAATCAACGCGGAGGTTGTGCCGAGAGGATGCGCTGCCTTTCGGCGCGGGCACTTTCGGCGAGCGGCCCGGCAGGAAAGCGCTGGATGAGATCGTCAAGCTTGCGCAGCGCCGTTGCGTGGTCGCCCTGATGCTCGGACGCGATGGCCGAGGAGAAGAGGCCATTTTGCTCGGCCAGGTGCGATTCGCGATGGACAGGAACCTCGGCGGGAGGCGCCAGTTGCGGCGGAAGCGCGGCGGCCACCTCGTTCGGCACCGACGGAGTGTGCGGTCGCGCCGCGGCTGCATGGTGGACCGGCGGATGCGTGGAAGGCATGGCCCGGGCAGCGCCACTCGGGGTCGCGCTGCTCGCGCTCGGCCGCGTCTCTGCCTCGGCAGCGGGTGAGTCCGGGCAGGGCGACGCCCACGACTGTCCCGGCTTGAGAAGGACCTGGCTTGCGCCCAAGCGAACCCAGACCGCGCCTTCGCTGACCGCGACCGTCGACCGGACCGCCAGCCCAGGGCAGTCGCCCGCCGCAGCGACCGCGATTCCGAACACCGTCCCGCGAACCTCGACTTCGGCGTCCGGCGTGTCGACGACGAATCGTTCGCCTTGGCCAAGCTTCGCCACGTGCGCCTCCAGGTGCCCACGGTGCAGCGAAAACCGCCGCGTCGCCGCCAGCTCGTCGACGCGCAGGCGGCCGGCCGCGGACAGGGTTACGCGCGTTCCATTGGCAAAACCGAGCGTCGCGCTGCTGTTCTGTTCGGCCTCGACGCTATCGCCCTCCACCAGACGTGCGCCGTCGAGCAACGGCTTTTGCAAGGCATTGCGAACCAGCGAGTTTCCCGATCCCGTGTTGGCCTCGACGAGCAACGTTGTCTCGGCAGTCGATCCGGTGTCCTTGCCAGTCTGCTTGCCGGTCTGCTTGTGGCCCGTCGCCTTGACCAGCAACAACACCGCGGCCGCCGCCGCGAACGCCACGCCCGCAGCGACGATGGTCCGGCGCCGACGCCTTTTTTCTGCGACGGCCAAGGCCATCGCGGCGACCACCTGGTCGCGACGTGCGTCCGTTGCCTCGGCCTGGGCCTGCGCTGGCTGGGTTCTCAGCAACTGCGCCGCCAACCGCGCGTATCTGTCAGCATCGGTCATGACTGCTCCTCCAAGGCGTCGAGCCCGCCCGCAAGATCGGGATCGCCTGCAATCCTTTCGTGCAATTCGCGCCGCCCGCGCACCAGCCGCGACTGGGCAGCGGCCACGCTTGCGCCCGTGATGCTGGCGACTTCGTCCAGCGAATAGCCGTGCACGTCGTGCAGAAGAAAGGTCCACGCACGCTCGTGGGCCATTTGCTCCAGGTGCTGCATCACCCGCTCGACCATGCCGCGTAGGACGGGCTGCTGATGCGTGGAATGCGGAACCTCTTCCGGGGCCAGCTCGTGCGAAAAGATCGACCGCTCCAAGCTGCGGCGGCGAATGTGCTTGTAGACCACGTTGGCCGCGATGGTCGAGGACCAGGTGTCGAGCGAGCACTCGCCGCGAAATCGATCCAGCGAATGAATCAGCTCGATCATCGCGATCTGAACCAGGTCATCCGAATCCGAGTCGCGCGAACCCAGGAGCCGCGAGACGGTCTTTTCGACGGCGGGGCGAGTCCGGTCGTAGAAAGCGCCTGCCATGCTGGAGCTCCCGCTCCGCACCGCCGCCACCATGCGGGCATCATCGAGCGGCTCGGGCAGGTTACCCGCGTCTCCTTTGACCAGCCGCAGCTTAGGAACTTCTTTCGTCACGATGACCCTGTACCGCAGGTTCCTTCCGGGCAGGCCGACAGCTCACAAGGCCAATTCCAACCCCAAGGCAAGAGTCGGCCGCCAGCGCGAGTAGGTATGCGTCTTCTTGACATCCTCGCCCACGGTTACCGAGAGACTTCCGGACAGCGCACGCATCCCGCCTTCTGCGACTAGGCGCAGGGATCGCCACAGGGTAACGCGACCACGCAGACTTGCCCCCAGGGCCGCGTTCAACTTGGACGGGCTGGACGAGTACTCGCCCGCCCCGAAGGTGGCCGATTCGTAGAAAACGCCTGCGAAAAGGCCCACCCCAAGTGCATGCCGGTTCTGGTCAAGACGCAGGAAATCCCAATTGGCGCCCATGGCCAGCCCGCTGTCACGGTACTGGTCGCTGGAACCGAACAGGGCCATTGCCACGGCCCGCAGTTGAACGGCTTCGGATAGACCGAAACCATAGGTGAGAGCTGCTCCGTAGGCCGACACGCCCGTCGCGGGCCGTTCGAAGGCGCACATTCCACCGAGCTCCAGGCGAGAAAGCGCCGGTGCCCCCAGCGGCGCAGCTTTCGCATCAATGCCGTCGGCCCACGCCGAGGCGGGCGATGAGCGCAGAAGCTCCGCAATCACCAAACCGACGGCGCGCCCGCGCTCGGACTTGCTGTCTTCCGCAGCAAAAGCCAAAGCTCGGGCTCCTCGATAGGCCTTGCTGGCGGCGTCCGCGCCAGCGAGCAGATCGACCGTCGCCTCATCCTCGCTCTTCCACACCACGCGAACGACGAAACGTGCCCGCATCGGCGCCTTCGCCCCCTGCCACATCGACGGCGTGACCAACGTGTCGGGTGCAATGGCCATCGACACGTCGCCGAGCTCGTGGCGGAGCGACGCCTGAATACCCGCGGCCGTGTCGCCCGCGGTATCGGCCGGTGGCAACAGAAGAAGAAGAAAGAGCGTGGTGGCTTCCATTGTAGTGAGGCCTTTGCGAAGGCGACCTGATTTCACCAATCATTGCGCGATGTCAGGCTGGCGCAAGTCGCAAATGTCTCACTCGACGGTAAATTCGTCAGCGACCATGGCAGCTCCGCTGGAGTCGTCTTCCAGCACCAACGTCACGGTCTTGCCGACCCATTCGCTGGTGTTCCATTCCACCCAGCGCGGCTGGCCCGACGGGGTTGCGGTTGCCAGGATCGTGTCCTGCTCGCGCAGGCTGACTTGCAGGCCGGGATCGAGCGGGCCGGCCAGGGCGAAGCGCAGGTGTGCCGCTTCGAGGACCCACGGCTGCGAACGAAGCACCCCGTGCGCGGCCGGACCGTTCTGTCCCGAATCTGCCGCGAAACGGCCGTACATGCCCGGCGGGGCCGGCGCGGGACCTGGACCAAACGCGCTTCCCTCGACGGAGAAGCCCGCAAAGGTTCCCGTCTCGAAATCGAACAGGCGGCGACCGCCCGGGGCAAGCGGTGGCGGATCGACGTTCGGCAACAGCAATTGGCGCGGCGACGTCTGAGCGCCGGCGAACATGCGCACGGAGTCCACGCCTTCGCGAAATTCGTGAATCACGTGGTAGCGATGGTCGAGGTTCGGCCATTCACCCGGGTAGGATTTCCAGTCGAGCACGATGGCGGCAAAACGTCGGTCGGCAATGGACTGGTCGAGACCCTTGGCCCGGCCGAGCGCGGCCTCCACGTCGTGCACACCCATGCGGTGGACGAACGGCTGCTTGCCGGCCAGCACGGCGTAGTACGTGTGAAACGGAATGAAGAGAGGGCTCGGCAAGCCGCGCAGCTCTGCGAGTAGGCGCGCAGCCGCGACCCGATCTTGCGCGCTGGGCACCGCACTGGCCAGCGTCGGTAACGCCTTGCCAAGGCTCGGCCAGCCGCGAAGAATGGGCGAGCTCGCGTGGCCGCGCACAGGTGTTGGCGTCGCCGTGTGAAGGCTCTGTCCGCCAAGCAGCGCGGCCGAAGCCGCTGCGACAATCAGCGCGCCCCACTTTCTGCCCGAAAGCGCCACGTCGCAAAGCCGAGCGACCAGCACCGCGGCAGCGAACGCCGGAAAGAATATCGCCGGAATGAACGCATTGCTGTCCGCCCATTGCGTGGCAAAGCCGATGAGCGCAGCCACTTCGCCGGCAATTGCGACAGCCCACAAGACCGCATCGCCCCGTCGCAGTCGCCGCGAGAGGGCGAGGCCCAGGGTTGCGAACCCAAGTGCCGCGAACAGCGGCCAACAGAACTGATGCGTGAAGGGCCACGCGACGTCGCTGACCGCATCCCTGCGGAAGGCGTGGCTTTGATGAAGCTTGAAAATGTAGGTCCAGAACCAGCCGTGCGAGGTTTTGACCAGAAGGCCGACGCCACCGGCGAGCACCGCCGCCGCCACCCCACCGTACGCCAAGCCGCGCTTGAAGTTCGCTACCAGAAGGCCGACGCCAATGCCGATGCCGACGATGGTCGCGGTCTGTTTGGTGAAAAATCCGAGCGCGATGAGAGCCCCCGCCGCCGCTGCGCTCTTCCAACTTTGGCCGCGATACGCGAGCCACACGGCCAGCGCTTCGAGAGCGAGCAGCATCGAATCGGAGCGAACCAGGTCGTAGAAATAGCCGGTGAAGGCGAAACTGGCCGCGACCGCGCCCGCACCGCAAAGGCCGATCAGCAACGCCAGGACCTGTCGGCCGCGCGCCGCGCCTTCCCCGAACGCCGTGGTGACAATCATTGCCAGCGCGACCGCAAAGGCCGCGATGGAAACCAAGCGCCCCATCAGATAGCCAAGCGGCGCGACGAAAGAAAGCAGCGCCAGCAGGGCCGGATACAGTGGCGTGTACAGGAAGGGAATGAAATCGACCGACGGAGCGACGTAGATGCCTTGCCCGTGCGCGATCCGTTGCGCATGAATGAGCACGCCGCCTTCCATCCATTCCAGGTCCAGCGGAAAACCCGCGCGGCCAGCAAACAGGCGCGCGTGCCAGACAATCTGAACCAGCGCCGAAATCGCGCCCGCCACAACGGCGAAAAGCAGCAGTCCGGGCAGGATGTTGCTGCGAAGATTCTTCCACAGGCTAGTCATTGAAGGCTAGCCCTTGAGCGACACCACGCTGACACCGTCGCCACCCTCGCCAGAGCCGCCGGCGCGGTAGCGGGCGACGTAGGGCGAGGTGGCCAAGTACTCGCGCACGACCTTGCGAAGGGCGCCGGTTCCGTGGCCGTGGATGATGAAGACGGTGTCGGCGCCTTCCAGCGCGGTTCGGTCGAGAAAGGCTTCAAGCTCGATCAGGGCATCGTCTGCGCGCTGGCCGCGCAGATCCAGGCTGTTCGCGCGCGACTGCAACACCAGGGGAACCTCGCTGGTCGGTTCGGCTTTGGTTGGCGCGGCTTTGATGGCCGGCTGATTCTTCTTCCCGCCGCCAAACCCGCGATTGGCCAACGCCTCGCGCAGCTTGTTCACGTTGAGTGGCGGCGGCTCGGGCAGCTGGGCCGTGACTTCCTTGGCCTTCTTTTCGAGCGCCAAGCGGGCCGCATCGGCCGCCTGCGGGCTGCGTTCGCGTCGCACCTCCTTCACGATGTCCGAAATCGCGTTGCGCGCCTCTCGCACGGCCGCATCGATGGCTTCGCGCGACCGCATAGCCAGGTCCCGTTCGCGTCGGGTCAGCGCCTCGGTGGCAGCCTTTTCCGCATCGGCGCGCTCTTCCAGATTCTCCTTGGCGCGTTCGAGCTCTTCGCGAGTTTCATCGAGCTCTTTGCTGGCACGCTCGAGCGCCTGCTCGCGCTCTTGCAGATTGCGCACGGTCTCTTCCAGGCCCAGGCTGCCCTCGCTCATCAGCGACCGCGCACGCGCCAGCACCGCATCCGGCAAGCCGATGCGGGCGGCGATGTCGAGCGCGTACGAGCGACCGGGCACGCCATCCTTCAGGCGGAAGGTCGGGCGCAGCTTGACCAGGTCGTATTCCATGCCCGCGTTGCGGAAGCGTGCATCGCCTTCCGCCAAGGCCTTCAAGCTGTCGAAGTGCGTGGTCACGACAATCAGCCCCGACGCATCCGCCAGCGCTTCCAGCATCGCACGCGCGAGCGCGGCGCCTTGTTCCGGGTGGGTTCCCACCATCAGCTCGTCGCAAAGGATGAGCAGGTTGTCGTCGGTGGCGGTCTCGGCCGCTTCCAGAATGCTGGACAGATTCGCCAGATGGCCCGAGAAGGTCGACAGGTCACCCATCACGGATTGCTGGTCGCCGATGTCGGCCAACACCTTGTGGAAGAAACCGACCCGACTGCCGGACGCGGTCGGCACGTGCAGCCCGGCGCGCGCGAGCAGGACGGCGAGGCCGATCGACTTGAGCAGCACGGTCTTGCCGCCGGCGTTGGGACCGCTGATCACCAGCACCTTCGCCTGGCTCCACCCAGCCACCTCGCCGAGCACCAGGCTGTTGGCGGTTATTGTGCGTCTTTCGGCCGCCGCTCGCAGGGCCAGCAACGGATGGCGAACCGAGGTCAGATCGACGATGGGCTCGGGGACGATTTCGACTGGCTCACCCTGGTAGGCCTGCGACAGCTTGGCCGCCGCAGCCACGACGTCGAGATGGGTGAGGGTTTCACGATCGTCGCGCAGAAGTGGCGCCGCTGCCGCGACCGCCGCCGCCAACTCTTCCAAGATACGTCGGCTCTCGCGCCGGATTTCGATCTCGGCCACCTTCAGGCGATTGTTGAGGTCCACCAGCGCGGTCGGCTCGACGAACACGGTTTCGCCGGTGCGCGAGGTGTCGTGCACGATGCCGAGCCCCATCGACTTGAAGGACGCACGCAAGGGCAGAACGAAACGGTCCTCGCGCAAGGTGACGAACTGGTCTTGCAGATACGGCGTGAATTCCTCGGAGGCGAGGATGCGCTCGGCCTGGTCGCGCGCGCGCGCCGTGACCTGATCGCGTTCGTAGCGCAAGCGCGCCAACTCGGGCGAAGCACTGTCGCGCAGCTCGCCGGCACCATCGAAGGTCTCGCGTGCCAGGCGAACCAGATCCTCATGATAGCCGAGCTTGGCAGCCATGCTCGAAAGGCGCGGCGTCTGCAAGGTGCCCTCGGGCTGAATTCGGCCGAAGAAGCGACGTGCGTTCGCCACCACCTCGCAGAAGTCCGCCACCAGGCGCAGCTCCTCGGGACCGAGCGGAATGCCCTGGGCCACGGAACGCAGATGCACTTCAATCTCCGGAAAACACAGCGCCGGCAGGTTCTCGCCCGTGCGCAAAATCGACACCGCCTCCGACACCTCGGCCATCCGTTCGCGCGCCTCGTCGGGCGTTGGGAAGAGCGGCAAGGTCTGGCACGCGGTCACGCCGCGCGACGACTGTGCGCGCAAGGCCAGCTCGGCGCACACCTCGGGNNGTCGAGAAACTCGAGGTAGCGTCGACTGAGGTCAGTTTGGTCCGCAGACTGCATTGGCGCCGGAGTGTACCGCAGACTGCGCCATCGCGTGGAGAGTGTCGCAGCGTGAGCCGTCGCACGGTCGTTGCTTCTGCCGTCCTTGCCGCCGTGGGGCGCTGGGTCTAGCATGATGGGTGGAGGTCCGACGATGGGCAAGACTTCGACCCTCAGATGGCTCGCCATGTTGGCTCTGCCGTGTTGTGGAGGCGGCGCGTCCGTCCAGCTGCTGGACAGCTCCACTCCGCAGGTGGACAGCGCCACGCCGAAGACGGACGGCGCCACCGCGACGGCTCGTGACGCCNNAGTCGCCCCGTGCCGGCCAACGAGATCCGGTCAAACAAGCTCCGGGATCTTGCGCCTGTGGTCGCAGCGAGTGATGCCGCGCAGCTGGCCGCAGACAACGTGGCCTTCGGGGTCGATCTGTACGGTCAGCTTCGTGCGCGCAACACGGGCAACTTCATCTTCTCGCAAACCAGCATCTCGCTGGATCTGGCGATGCTGTACGGGGGTGCGGCGAACGACACT
>PMLH01000122.1 GCA_003159055.1 Myxococcales bacterium | reverse complement strand
AAGCTCGTCGGCTCCCCACGCGACTAGGGCTGGGGGATTTTTTTCTTGTCCTGGTCCCATTTCTTTCGCAAGTGGTCGAGGATGGGTTGGGCCTGCTTTAGCCTGCCGACCAGGCTCTTTTCGGTAATTGGGTAGTTGGTTCCGAACTTGAGGCCGTCGTCATACAGGAACGTGCCGACCTCGTCGTCGTCGACAAAAACCGAAATCTTCTTGCGAGCGTAGGTCGCCTTGCGCAGCGACGCCCAACGACCATCGATCCAGCCCATCAGCGCCGGCCCGCAGGCGCGCTCGAACACCGCCAGCTCATCGGCGAATCGGCGAAATTCCTCGGCAAAGCGGTCGCGGAACATGGGCGCGCTCTCGCCGCCCTTGGCTTCCACCTGCCGGGCCGCGAGACGCAGCATGATAGCGTCCTCGCCGTAGCGCAGGTACGGCTCGAGGTTTCCTTCGCGCGGCGTAATGATCGAAACCACGGCAGCGGTCGCGATTTCTCGCACGTCGTGCTCGAGGTCCGGGTCGGACACTGCTTCCAGCAGAACCTTCAGGTCGAACGGCAACGAGACCAAGGCCCGCGCAAGTGTCTCGAGGAAACTGCGCTCTTGATCCTTATCCATGGTCGTGCCGAAGCGAGAGGGAGGGTTGACGTTTGATGGTTGGCGCCCGCCAACCAAGAATGGGGTTCATACTACTCAATTCTTCCAGGAAAGACAGTGCCTAGCCGCCCCGCCGGAGAAATTCTCCCGAGGCACAGTGCGCCGGAATAGCTCGGGGCATGGAAGGCGATTGATTCGTATGCCAAGTATCCTTAAACTGCCTCTGCAGGCCAGGCAAAGCTGGACCAGCCTTTGAGGTAAACTAGGTGTCTGATCATTTTCGTCGCACAGATCCCCGTTATGCACGCCGATTCGACGTCGAGATCACCGCGGGCGAAGAGAAACGTACCGCTACGACGGGCAACATCTCTCTCGGCGGCCTCTTCATAGAAACCGACCAGACCTTTCCGCTGCAGACGCGTCTGCAGATTCGCTTTCGCATCCCCACCCAGCCCGAGCCCATCGACGTCAGCGGCGAAGTCCGCTGGATCGAACAAGGCGGGCCGGGCCAGCCGGCGGGCATGGGCGTCCGTTTCCAGGGCCTGCGCGCGCGAGAGGTCTGGGCGTTGAATCGATTCTTCCAGGGTTAGTCGCAGCCGGAACCGGCGGCCGGAACCGGATCCGGTGCCGCCTACGGATCCGGCCACCGGACCCGGTCAAGTCAAAGGCTGCGCAGCGACGGTGGCAAGAGCGGCGACGCTTCACCCGTGTACGTCACCCACAGCTGGTGGGCGGCTCGGGTCATCGCAACGTGAAGCAGCCGGCGTGAATGGTCGCTGTCCGGATACGACTCTTGGCTCGCTTCGAGAAGAATCACGATGTCGAATTCCAAACCTTTGGTTTGCTTGACGTCGGTCACATCGATGCCTGGGCGAAAGCAGAAGTCCTGGTCAGCCACCAGGCGCAGGGACGAAACTTCGGCCGCCGCCAGCGCCTCGTAGTAGAGCCGCGCCTGCTCGGGGTGGCGAGCGATGAGCGCGACCGCTGCAAGCGGCTCGCGCTGCACCAGATCGCGCAACACCCGCACGAGGAATTCGCAGGCTTCCCCCGACGAGCCGAAGCAGAAGCTTTCCACCCTGGCACCCGATCGTGGCACTTGCGGCCGCTCGTCGCCGAGCAAAGGCCCGAGCGCGTGCAGCGCAACGTCGACGATTTGCCTGGTCGAGCGATAGCTCGTGCGCAGCGGCTCCACGCTTTGGTGCGAAAGCCCGAGGTGCCCGAGCATGTCGGGCCAGCTGGTGAAGCCGTGCTCGGGGGCGATGCCCTGGTTGGTATCGCCCGCCAACGTGATCGACCGCCTTGCGCTCGTACTGTCGAGCAGCACCGCCAACTCGACCGGGGCAAAATCCTGTACCTCGTCCACCATGAGGTGCCGGTACGCGAGCGGGCCACGCGGCCCCTGCAAGGGCCCGCGCTGCAATTGGTGAATGCGCAAGAGCAGGGCCTCGTCCTCCACGTCGATGGCGTAGGGATCATCGTCGTCGAGGCCGGATTGCCCCAGGCGCATCCGTTCGCGGTCGACGCACCATCGGTGAATGCTGTCGAGCTGGCTTTCGGAAAACAGGCCGGCCGCGTGTTTGGCAAATCCCTCGCCCAGCGCCTGGCGGTCGGTGAGAAGCGAAGCCCATTCCGCCACCACGTCGCGGGTGCGCGCACGCAGGCGGGCGCCGCAGGCTTCCACCTTGATCCGTATCAACATGGGAAGATCCGCTTCCTTCACGAAGCGCGCGAGCGCCGTCACTCGCGCATCGACCGGACCTGACGATTGCTCCCACGCGGCAAGCAACGGTTGGGCGGCAGGTTCGAGAGCGACCAGGGATTCCAGGGTTTGGCGGCACCAGAGCGCCACTTGCATCTGCCGGTCGGCGAGGATCGCCAGCATCGCCCCGTGGGATTTCGCGCGCATCACGAGTGGCGGGGTTTCATCGGTGGTGTCGCACACAAGGCCAGGCAGGGTCTTCTTGCGCACCTCTTCCGCCCACGCCGCGAACGTCCGAACCTTCACGCCAGGTACTTCCAGCTCGGGCAGAACCCTTGAAACGTACGCGGCCAACGCCCTTTGGTAGACAATGACCAACATCTCCTCGACGCGGAAATAGCCGGGGTCGATGAAGTTGAGATAGGCAATGCGATGAAGGCCGATGGTGGTCTTGCCGCTGCCGGCGCTGCCCTGCACGACGATGATGCCCGAGCTTGGGCGGCTCAAAATCTCGAACTGCCGCGGATCGATGAGCGCGGCGATCGCCGGTAGAAAACGGTCCGAGCGGCGGCGGCCGTCGCTTTCAAAGCCGAGCTGAGCCTGCGCGGCCGCCAAACGACCCGTCGGCGACTCCTTCGCGCCCGCCACGCCCAGTCGCAAGTTCCGCAAATCGAGGCTGCGCCAGGTTGGGTCGGGCGGTTCGCGGGCAAAAATCCCTTGCGCAGAAGCAACACGCCGAAGCGCCGCTTCCACGATGGTCACGGTTCGGCGGGCGAGGACTTCGCCTTCGACTTCGCGCTCGCCCAGGCGTTCCTCGAAACTGTCGCCTTCTTCGTAGCGGTAATAAAGGCGCGAGACCGGCGCGTTTCGCCAGTCGACGATCTGAACGCCGCCGCCTGGCTCTACGTAGCCGCGTTGACCGATGAGGACGTCGCGGCGGCGACCCGCCTGTCGGAGTCGCAGATGCCCGAAGTAGGGCGACCGCCGATCGACGGGCGGGCTGTCGCCTTTGCCGCGCTGCCGGGAAAGCGCCTCGATCCGATGCATTTGTTCGAGCAGCGGGCCCTGATCCTCGGGCTTGGCTTCCGCCAGGGCGTCCCGCAACTCAATGAGGACGGCCGCATCATCGACCGGCGTGCGCGAGCGCATGGGTGGATTGTCCAGCTTCGCCAGCACGACACGCAGGAGTGATTCCTCTTCCGCGACCACGGCCGGCAAGGCCACGTCGAGCGACTCTTGCTGAAGGTTCGTTGGGGCTTCGTTCTTCACGCGAAAGCTATCTAGTGTAGTAAGAGAAGCTGGCCTTCTCAACCAACAACCGCTGGCCAGGTGCGCGAAGCGGGAGGATTGCGGAAACGGCGCAATTACGGCATGAGAACCGCGGGAAGGCGGATGGTGAAGATCGTGCCCCGGCCGAGCTGGCTCTTGACCTCGATCGAGCCCTTGTGGTCTTCGACAATGCGCGCGGTGGTCGCAAGCCCGAGGCCTGTCCCGTCGGGCTTGCGCGAAAAGAACGGTTCGAAAATGTGGTCCAAATCGGCCTCCGCGATGCCAATGCCCGTGTCGCGCACCATCAGAATCGCTTCTGGCGGTGGCGTGGGCCCAAGCGCAGCTGCGAGATAGATCGTCCCGCCGCTCGGCATCGCCTCGACGGCATTGCGCAGAAGATTCCACAGGACCTGCTGCATTTGTCCTGAAGCGGCCTCGACCCATACGCC
>PMLH01000599.1:735-7035 GCA_003159055.1 Myxococcales bacterium | reverse complement strand
AATCCACCTCTGCTTGTGTCGCATCCTCACCGGACAGGTTGCACCACGACCGCCACGCGTCGCCGAGCTCATGCGCCAGCAGCACCGGTCCGACGGTGTCGAGGTCGATGAGGCACACCGCGGTTTCCGAGGCCGGTGCCCGCTCGCCAGCAAAGAGGATGTTGTTGAGCTTGAGGTCGCCGTGGCCGATGCGCGGAGGCAATGCAGGCAGCGGTTGCAGCCGTCCGGCGGACGCGAGAATCATCTGCGCGAGCGTGGCGACGTCGGAAGCAAGGCGGTGGTTGGCATGGGCTGCCTGGGCCTCGCCGAGCCGCGCAAGGTGCTTGGCCGTGTCATGGACGCCTTCGCGCATGCCAACGAATCGATGGTCGAGTTTTTCCAGCGCGCGATGGAAGCGCGCGACCAACTCGCCGGCGGATCGTGCCTGGGCTGGGCTTGGCACTTTGTCAAAGCCCTGGCCTGCCACGAAGCTCTGCATGCGCCAGACGCCGCCGGCGGCAAGATCGAGCCACAGCCGTCCGTCCCGCGTCGGGAGAAGTCGCGGGGTGACAAGCCCCGCCGAGGCCAGCGCACCGGTCACGGCCGCGATGTTGCGGTTGATCTCCGGCGAAAAGATGGGTGCCAGTCGCTGCAAGACGAAGTGCTCGCGTTCGGTGGTCACCAGAAACGTCTGATTGATGAGACCGTGGCCGAGCGGCGAAAGGGTCGCCGTCTCGAGGCCGGGGAATGCGCAGAGCACCCGCTCACGCACTTGCTCGAACATCTCCGTCATGGTTGGGATCCATGGTTTGCGACCGTCATTCGTTCCCCGTTGGAGCTGCCCAGCGGCGTCGCGACCGCCAATCCCAGGTTGAGCTCCGTCAGCGCCATGAACTTGGGCAGGCTGGCAATTTCCTTGGCCTCGGCAAACACGCCGAGACGGGGATTCAGGTGGTAGAAGACGCCCAGCGCAGCCGTCAGCGCGGCTGCCCCGCCATGCAGGGTGTCGCTCTGTTCGAGTGAGCAGGTTCCTGCAGCGCAGTCTCGGTCGATCACCGCGAGGAAGCTGCGTCCGAAGCCCGCGCCCCCAGACGCGTAGGTTTGGAAATTGCCGACCGTCAGGAATGAAAGCCTGGCCTGCGCGAAGATGGCAAACGCCGACGTGAGAACCTCCTTCTCGCCTTCGGCCGGCGTCGAACTTTTGCCTTCTTTGGGCGCGTATTGGTATCGGCCCAGAATCGACACAGATAGCCGTCGGGTTGCCTGGTAGCCCAGCTCGGGCTCCAATTGAAGCAGGCTGGCCGGCGAGAAGCCTTCCCGCACCGGCGCGGGCTTGTTCGTGCCTTGGATTCTTGCATTGCTGTCGACGGTTTCTTCGCCGTGGTAGACCACGCCCGAGCCACCTGCGACGGCGAACCAGAGTGATCCGACTGTGCGACGTTGAGGCTGACCCATGCCGCTCGGGGAGGTGGCTTGGGGGTGGGTCTGCGTGACCGTCGCTTCAGTGCCCTCGCCGGCGACTTCGGTGCGAACCGTGAGCGCACGCGGGGCTTCCGGGTACGCCAAGTAGAGCGGCTGCTCGGTGTTCGGAAGCTGTGCCGTGATGTAGTAGGTCAGAGCCTTGCCTTCAAGCTGCCTGGCGGGCAGTACCGCCACCAGCCAACCCTTCGGGCTGCGATCCATCGGCAGTTCCGCGAAGGGCGTGTGTTGCCCGTCGGGGCGATAGTGAAAACTCGCCGAAGATTTGCGCGTGTGTCTTTGGGTCAGGCAGCGAACGACCAGATCTTGGCCAGGCAGGAGATCGAGCGGCAACGGACAGTAGAGCGGCACGGGCACGCGTGCCGGCAGGTCGGGCTCCTTGAGCAAGGCCGCGGCGTAGGCTTCCCGCACGGGCGCTGGAAGAGTGCGATTGTCCTGGGGCGTGGCCGACGCGGGCTGGTCGCTGGCTGCGGGAATCCGGGACTCCTCGCGTCGGACCTCATTCATGTCCAGCGAACCGCTGCCGGTCAGTGATGGATCAAAATTCGGAGCTGTAGGGTCCGGATTCGGCGGCAGACCGGCCTGCTGGCGAGCCTGCAAGTAAGCGGAGCGCAACCCGGCCACTTCCAGCCCAGGCGTGACGGCGATGTTCGGGTTGATCCTGAGCGCGAGGTCGAAATACCTCAGAGCCTCGTCACGATCCCTCGGCCCGGCGAGCGCCACGGCGGCCAGGTGTACATAGGTTCGCGCCGTCATCTCGTCGTGTTCCAGCCCGGCGGTTTCGCTGATGACCAGCGCTTCGTCGAGCCAATACTTCGCGGCCTGGAGATGCTGGCTTTGGATGTCCACGAAAGCCTGCTTGTTGAGAGCGATCATCCGGTCCACGGGTGATTCGCTGACCTGGGCCGCACCGGCCGCGTGTGCAAACTCGGCGGCAAGGGAGATGATGACCGCACATGCGGCGGCCAGGATGCCAGGTAGGCTCTGCTGCTTCGGCACAGGCGACTCCTGCGCACACTATACGCCTTATGTTGAATTTGGGGATCCCCCCGCACACGTTCCGACATGTGGGTTGGCGCGGCAACCCCGGTGGCAACCAACTATGTGCCCAGGGTGCCCATGGCGTGGTAACCCTTGTCGACGTACAGCGTTGTTCCCGTGATTCCGGTCGCGAGCGGGCTCGCGAGAAAGGCGGCCGCGTGACCGACCTCGGATGCGGCGAGGGCCTCGGGAAGCGGGGCAACTTGTTGATAATATTCAATCATCTTCTGGATGTCGCCGATCGTGGTGGCCGCACGAGAGGCCAACGGCCCCGCCGAGATGGCATTGACGCGAATCGACCATTTTCGACCAGCCTCCCACGCCAGGGTGCGGGTGTCGTTTTCCAGCGCGGCCTTGGCGGCTGACATGCCTCCACCATAGCCAGGGATCACTCGCTCGGCCGCAAGGAACGACAGGGCGAGGAACGAGCTGCCTGGGCGACAGATGGGGCCCAAGCGTCGAACCATGGAGGTCAAGGAAAATGCGCTGGTGCCGACCGCTGACAAGTAGCCCTTGCGGCTGGTTTCGAGCAGAGGCTTCTTCACTTCTGGCGCATTCGCGACGCTGTGAATCACGATGTCCAGGCATTGCGGGCCGAAGTCGGCGACCAACCTGTCGGCCAGGCCTTGGATGCTGACGTCGCCTTGATCGCGGTAGCGCTTGCTCGCGCGCAGCTCGGCGGGAATCTCGTCGGGCAAGTCGAAGTCCGCATCGAGCGGGTAGATACGTTCAAACGCGAGCTTGCCGCCACTCCCAAGTGCCAGCGAGGCGTCGAGCTTGCCCCGTTTGAGCATGGTCTGGAAGATGCCGAGTGCGGGCGGCCATGTGCCGAGACAGATCGTCGCACCCGCTTCCGCAAGAGCCTTGGCGATCGCAAACCCGTACCCGATGTCGTCAGCGACGCCGGCGACCAGTGCACGCTTTCCGCGAAGGTCGATGGTCAACATGGTGGCTATGCTTCGTTATTCGGCGCGCGGATAGGTTCCGAAGATGCGCAGGCTTTCGGCCACCATGGTCAGGCTGGCCAAGGCCTTGCGCGCCGCCGGCGTATTCCGATCGCCCAGGAAATCCAGATAGAACGAGTATTCCCACGGCCGACCAACGATCGGTCGCGATTCGATCTTCGTAAGGTCGATCTTGCCCCTGGCGAACGCCTCCAGCGCGTGGAAGAGGGCGCCCGGCTTGTTGGTGGTGCGGAAAACGATGCTGGTTTTGAGTCCCTTGCCGCGCACCTTGAGCGGGATGCTCTTGCGCCGGTCAGGCCGGGCCATCACGAAGAAGCGCGTGAAATTCTGCGGATTGCTCTCGATACCCTCCGCGAGAATCTGCGCGTGGTAAGTCGCGGCGGCGATGCGGCTGGCAATTGCCGCTTCCCCGCGGCGGCCGTTTTCCAGAACCAGCTTGACCGCCCCGGCGGTGTCGTAGGCCGGCAGCACTTCCAGCGTCGGGACCTCGACGCGCAGCTTACGCAAATAGTCCTCGCACTGGGCGAGCGCAACCGGGTGGGAATAGACCCGTCGTACGTCGGCGAGCTTGGTGCCCTTGGCCGCGATCAGGTGGTGGGCTACGCGCAGAATCACCTCGCCGATGACTTCCAGGTCATTGTCCGCCACCAGGTCGTAGTTCTTGATGACCGAGCCGGCGAGGGTGTTTTCCATCGGCACCATTGCGCAGTCCGCCTCGTCGCGGATCACGGCTTCAAACATCAGGTCGAACTCGCGCTTGGGGCACGGTTCAATCTTCTCGCCGAGGATCCGCCGCGCGGCCTCCTCTGAGAATGCGCCGCGTTCGCCCTGAAAGGCGACTCGAATTCTCCGTTTTTTGCCTGTCTTGTTGCCTGTTTTCGCTTTGCGCACTGGGCTCCGCCTAGGGCACCGCCGGCGATTTCATCTTGTAGCCGACGTGGCGGACAGTCTCGATCATCTCGGCGCCGGTGCCAAGTTTGGCGCGTAGACGCCGCACGTGAATGTCGACCGTGCGGGTGTTGCCGGTGTAGCGGTAGCCCCAGACGCGGGACAGAAGTTGTTCGCGCGTGAAAACGCGGCCGGCGCCAGCGGCCAAGAACTTCAGCAACTGGAATTCCTGACGCGGCAACTTGAGCACGCGGCTGCGGAAGGTCGCCTCGACAGCGACGGTGTCGATAACCAAGTCGCCCAGTTTGATGCGGCCGGCGGCCGAGAACGAGGAAAGCCTCCAGTCGAGCTGGCGCACGCGCGCATAGAGCTCTGGGCCAACGATGGGCGACAGGACGAAATCGTCCATGCCAAGCTCTGGGTCGAGGCCGGCCAGGCGCGAGACCTCGATGCAAAGAAGAATGGGGATGTCAGCCAAGGTGGACAGTTGTTTGGCCCGTTTAACCACCGCTCGTCCGACCTCGAGGTGTGGTCCCGCGTCGACAACCACAACCGAAGGCCGGACGTGCTCGATGTCGTCGGGCAGCTCGTCAAGGTCATATCCAACGGCGACAACTTCACAGCCGAGGTCGCGAAGTGCCGCGGCAGGAGAGTCGGGCTCGGCTGCGCCCAGTTGGGGCTTGGAAGTTACAACCAGTGCTCGCATCGTGGACGAAACATAACCCAGCACGCTGCTGGGCAACAGTAAATTAGCGGTGCGAACAGGGAGAAATGTTTCGTGACTGGGTTGGCGGTGGTGGCCATGTGTCCACAATGTTTCTAATTCATTTCTGCGGAGGAAACTCTCACCGATTTCGTGGGGCGTTGATTGATAACACAACGGGCGGACGCTAGCCTTTGCCTCACGTATATAGACGGGCTTTGGTTCCGAGCCCCAAGGCAAGCAAACCATGAACAGTAGCGACCACCAGCGTCCGCCGCACAAAACCCCATCAAATCCACGGTCACAAGGCCTTTATGACCCGAAGTACGAGCACGACGCGTGCGGCGTAGGGTTGGTCGTGGACGTGGAAGGGCGCAAGTCGAACCAGATTGTTCGCAATGCCGTCCAAGTATTGGAGAACCTGGCCCACCGCGGCGCCTGCGGCTGCGAAGAGAACACGGGCGACGGCGCGGGGATCATGCTCCAGATTCCGGACATATTTCTGCGCAATGTAACCTCGGCGCTCGGCATCGCTCTGCCAGCGGCTGAGCAGTACGGTGTCGGAATGGTGTTTCTGCCTCAGGACAGTCTCGAGGCTGCCCGCTGCGAGGAAATCCTGGAACAGGCCATCACCCAGCTTGGGCAGAAAGTCCTTGGGTGGCGGGACGTGCCGGTCAATCCCAACGGGCTTGGCAACAGCGCCATGGCTTCGCGCCCCCAGATTCGCCAAGTCTTCGTGGCGCGCGGTGAAGGCCTGGCGGACGTCGCCGCCTTCGAGCGCAAGTTGTGCCTGGTTCGTCGCTTGGCCGAGAAGCTTGTGCGTGCCAGCGATGTTGCCGGCCGCGATTTGTTTTACGTCGCAAGCCTCTCGTCGCGCACCCTCGTTTACAAGGGCATGCTCACCGCCGAGCAGCTCGACTCTTTCTTCCCGGACTTGTCCGAGCTCTCGGTGGTGTCCGCCTTGGCGATCGTGCACTCGCGTTTTTCGACCAACACCTTCCCCAGCTGGTCGCGCGCGCATCCCTACCGCGTAATCGCCCACAACGGCGAAATCAATACCCTGCGCGGAAACGTGAACTGGATGGGGGCGCGCGAGAGCATGCTCGCGTCCGAGCTGTTTGGGGACGACATCAAGCACCTGCATCCGGTCGTTGACCAGAGCGGCAGCGATTCGTCCATGTTCGACAACGTGCTCGAGACGCTGGTGATGGGCGGCCGGTCCTTGCCGCACGCGATGATGATGAT
>PMLH01000599.1:387-704 GCA_003159055.1 Myxococcales bacterium | reverse complement strand
ATGGCGTCGGAGACCGGCGTGCTCGACATTCCCCCGTCGGAGGTTGCCTACAAGGGCCGCATCCAGCCCGGCCGGATGTTTTTGGTCGACACCTCGGAAAAGCGGCTGATTGCCGACGAGGAAATCAAGGAAAGGATCGCGACCGCGCAGCCCTACGGCAAGTGGCTGGACGAGCAGCGGGTCTTCTTGTTCGAGCTTCCGCCAGGCGAAGCCAAGCCGCCGATGGATCAGGCCACGCTCGAGACGAGTCAGCGCACCTTCGGCTATACCGCCGAGGACATTCGTCTGATCACGCCGATGGCGGAGATCGGCGGCGA
>PMLH01000599.1:0-325 GCA_003159055.1 Myxococcales bacterium | reverse complement strand
CCTGTTCGATCCGCAGCCCGAGTCAGCGCACCAGATCGACTTGCAGGGGCCCGTGCTCTACAACGCCGAAAGCGAGCAGCTTCGCGCTCTCGACGGCTCGCCGAGATCGCGTGGCTTCCGGTCGCGCACCTTGCCGACGCTGTTCCGCGCCGCTGGCGGCGAAGCCGCGCTCAAGCAAGCCTTGGGCGAGCTTTGTGAGAGGGCGGCCCAGGCGGTGCGCGAAGGCTGCGCCGCCATCATTCTCTCCGACCGCGACCACAACCGCGAGATGGCGCCGATTCCGGCCCTGCTCGCGTGCGCGGCGGTGCACCACCACCTGCTGCGC
>PMLH01000469.1 GCA_003159055.1 Myxococcales bacterium | reverse complement strand
GGAATGGTGGCCAGCGTCGCGGGGGTCCAGGCGGAAAGCCCGGCCAGATTGGCCAAGGTTTGCTCGCCCTCGTGGATCGCGATGAGATCGAGCTCGCCGTGCCGAGCGAGCAGCTCGTCGGCGGCGCACGAAGCGTAGTGGCCGCCGGCGATCACCGGGCGGGTCGGGCGGGCCTGCTTGAGCTGGCGCGCGAGCGCGAGAAACTCGGGCGCGCGAATCTGGTAGCACATGGACAAGCCGACGAGATCGGCCGAGGCTGCGGCGGCCAGGACCGACGGGGTGTCGGCCTCCGTGTCGAACGCGGCGATGACTGGCTCGTGCCCGGCTTTGCGGGGGGACGAGGCCAGATAACGGAGGGAGAGGTTTTCCTCCAGGTCGGGACCCACGAGCAGTACGCGCATACCGGGAGTCTAAGCGGAAATGAGCGCGTGGATCGGAAAGAGCGGGACGTAGCAGGTGGGTGGGAGTGATGGGGGACACGACTGCGAGTGGCGGCCACGACCAAGACGGCGACTTCCGACAGCGGCGTTAGTCTTCGTTGTCGGAGCTCTGTTTTGCGCCGGCGCTTCTCGTATCCAGGGTCGATACATCCCCGACGTCGTGGCCGAGGAAGCGGGCGCGCAGAAGGCGGCGCATAATCTTGCCGGCGTTGTTCTTCGGAATCTCGTCGACGAACACGACATCTTGGGGTGCGGCGAACGAGGACACACGGTTGGCGAGGTGCAGTCGGATGCGGCTTTCAAGGACGCGGCTGGGGGTGATGCCGGCTCGCAGAACCACGAAGACGACGACTTTCTCGAAGCGAATGGGATCGGGGGCGCCAATCGCTGCGCTTTCTACTACTTCGGCCATTTCCAGCAGCGCGCTTTCAATCTCGAACGGGCCGACCAGGTGGCCGGTGGTGTTGATGACGTCGTCGGCGCGACCCACGAACCAGTAGTAGCCGTCCTGGTCGCAAACCGCTGTGTCGCCTGAATGGTAGTAGCCACCGTCGAACTTGCTGGCGTAGGCGTCGGGGCGATGCAGGTACTGCCGGAACATCGACGGCCACGCGGTGCGCAGACACAACCTGCCCTGGTGACCTGGACCCAGCGGCCGACCGGAGCGATCCAAGATCGCAGCCTCAATGCCCGAAACAGGCTTGCCCATCGAGCCTGGCCGAATCGGAATCCCCGGCCGATTCGCGATCATGATGGCGCCGGTTTCCGTCTGAAACCAGGTGTCGTGGATTTCCTTGCCCAGCACCTGCCGGCCCCAATGCACGATCTCTGGATTGAGCGGCTCGCCCACGCTTGCGATGTGGCGCAGGGCGTCTAGCTTGCGGTTGCGAAACAGGCTGGGATCCTCGCGCATCAGCATCCGCAGCGCGGTCGGGGCCGTGTACCAGACGCTCACGGCCTCTTGTTCGAGGATGGTCATCCAGGTGTCGGCATCGAAACCGCCGCTGTAGTGGACCTGGGTCACCCCAAGCGACCAGGGGCCGACGATACCGTAGGCAGTTCCCGTCACCCAGCCCGGATCGGCCGTGCACCAGAACACGTCACCGGCATGCAGGCCCAGCACTTCCTCTGCGGTCTTGTTTTGGAAGGAGAGGGCGCCGTGCGTATGCAAGACACCTTTGGGTTTGCCGGTGGAGCCGGACGTGTAGTGCAGCAGCGACGGCGTTTCGATGGAGGTCGGCGTCACGTCGAACTCCACAGCCGCCTCGCGCATGAGGCGCGGCAGGCTGAGCGTGTTTTCATCGACGTGGTCGCTCGCGTCGACGACCAGCACGTGGCGCAGGTTCGGAAGCTTGCCGCGAATGTGCCCGATTTTCCTCAGCAGCGACTGCCTCGTCACGAGAACGCGCGCCTGGGCGTCGGAAAGCCTGTCCTCGAGCGCGGGCTCGCCAAGGTGAATGAACAAGGGACATGCGATGGCGCGCGCCTTGAGCGTCCCCAAGAAGGCGTAGAACACCTCGGGGATCTTCGGCAGCAACATGAAACACGCGTCGCCCGGAACCACGCCAAGCGACTGCAGCACGTTTGCGAAGCGCGAGCTTTCCTCGGCAAGCTGGCGATACGAGATCTCCAGGCGCTCCCCGGCGCCGGACAGCCAACGCAACGCAACGGCGGCGCCATCCTGGCGATCCGTGCAGACGAAGCCGATGTTTTGCTCGACGGAGGACGGAGATTCGGTGGTGCCTTCCGCAGGGGCAAACCTTGGCAGAATTTTTGAAGCTAGGGAGTTCACTGCAACCAGTAAAGATCTGTCCGAAACAGCGGGGTACTGTCAACCGCAACAATCGCACCGAAGGTCCCGCATCATTTTGTCCCTTGTGTGGCCTTTCGCCACATCCTGCCATGAAGTGGGCCGTTTTCGTGGAACCAGTTGCAAATCGAGGCACGGCGTTTGATGGTTGGGCCGATGAACAGCCCAGCGCGCGCCAAGGCCGCCCGCCAGCCACCTGGCCTGTACCTGCTTTTCAGCGTCGAGATGTGGGAGCGTTTTTCGTTCTACGGCATGCGCGCCTTTCTGGCCCTGTTCCTCATCAGCACCGCCGGTGGGTTCGGCTGGACCAAGGAACAGGCGAGCCACCTTTACGGTTGGTACCAGGGGCTGGTGTACTTGACGCCGCTCTTCGGGGGCTTGCTTGCCGACCGAATCCTTGGCACCCATCGCGCCATCATCATCGGCGGGGTTGTTATCGCATCGGGCCACTTCTGCCTGGCCGTGCCATCGAAGGCGACGTTCTTCCTGGGCCTTCTCCTCATCATTATCGGCACCGGCTTTTTCAAGTCGAACATCTCGACCATGGTCGGCCAGCTCTATTCCGAGGGCGACCGCCGGCGCGACGCCGCCTTCACGATTTTCTACATGGGCATCAACTTAGGCGCGACCATCGGGCAGATCATCTGCCCCAAGCTCGCCGACCGATTCAACTGGCACGTCGGCTTCAGCGCCGCCGGTTTTGGCATGGTGCTTGGGCTGGTGGTGTACCTAGCGCTCAAGCGCCGCTTTCTAGGCAGCATCGGCGACGTGCCGGCCAGCCGCGTGCAGCGCGGCCTTGCCGCAACCACGGACATCAAGAATGTGCCACTGACCCACGACGAGTTGCGAGGCATCGGCGCGATTGCCGTGCTCGCGTTCTTCAACATCTTCTTCTGGATGGCGTTCGAACAGGCGGGTTCGTCCATGACATTCTTCGCGGAAGAACGCACGCGGCGCATGTTCCTTGGTCTCCACATCTTGGCGCCGCAGTATCAGTCGGTGAATTCCATCTCGGTGATTCTGCTGGCGCCGGTGTTTGCATGGATTTGGATCCGCCTCGAAGCGCGTGGTCGCGCGCCTAGCACACCGGTCAGGTTTGCCATGGGCCTGATTTTGCTCGGCTCGGGCTTCATCGTGCTGGTGCTTGGTGCACGCCTCTCCGACGGTGGCATTCGCGTCAGCCCGCTGTGGCTCATCGCCACCTACGTGCTGCACACCTGCGGCGAGCTGTGCCTTTCCCCGGTTGGGCTATCCATGGTGACCAAGCTCGCCCCGGCGCGCTTGGCGTCGGTGATGATGGGCGCGTGGTTCTTCTCGATGTTCATCTCGGATCTCCTGGCTGGCCTTCTGGCGGGAACCATCGAAAAAGTCGAACGGGGCGAGGTGTTTCACGTGCTTGGCGGTCAAGCGGACTTCTTCCTGATGTTCGTGGCGTCGACCTTTGCCGCCGGCGCGGCGCTGCTGGTGCTTTCGCCGTGGGTGAAACGCCTCATGGCCGGAAGGGCATGATAAGAGAGTCAGGAAGGTGCTTGCACTTATGGCATTGACTCTTTCGGCCGCGCTCCCGGCGACGCGCATCGACAACGTGGTCGAAAAGATCCACGGCGTCGAGGTTTCTGACCCGTACCGCTGGCTAGAGGACGCAGATTCGCCTGAGGTGAAGGCTTGGACCTCTGCGCAGAACCAGCACTTGCGCGAGCAGCTCGACCACGTGCCCAGTCGAGCGTGGCTCGAAAATCGCCTGTGGCAATGGCACCAAACTGGGGCGCTGGGCGCGCCCGTCGTGCGCGACAGGGGGAAGCGGGTTCGGCTCTTCTACACCCGACGCGAGGGCAAGCAGAACCAGCCGGTTCTTTACGTGCGCGACGGAAACGCAGGAAAAGATCGGACGCTGCTCGACGTGAATGCGCTGGCGGCCGACGGCACGGCGGCGCTCGACTGGTGGTATCCGTCGGAGGACGGCTCCCTGCTGGCGTACGGAATCTCGACCGCGGGCAACGAAAACTCGACCTTGCGGGTTCGGGACGTGGCGACCGGGCGCGATCGGAACGATACGATTCCAAACACGCGTGCTTGCTCGCTCGCATGGTTGCCTGCCAGTGAGGGGTTCTACTACACGCGCTACCCGAGTCCGGGCAGCGTGCCCGCCGGTGAGGAGCACTACCATCGTCAGGTCTTCTTCCATCGGCTCGGTACCGACCCCGCGGCCGATCAGGAAATCTTCGGGGACAGCCTTGGCCCGTCGGCCTGGGCCAATGTTCAACTTTCGCCCAACGGCCGCTTTCTTGCCGTCGAGGTCTCGGAAGGCTGGAGCAAGTCCGAGTTGTTTCTCATTGATCGCGAAAAGGCCCGCGAAAAAGGCAGCGCCCCGGTCGTCATGGTGCGAGGACGGGACGCCATCTTCAATCTGGTCGACATGCTCGACGACCGCTTCTACGTGGTGTCGAACGAAGGCGCGCCCCGCTACCAGCTTTTCGAAATCGATCCGCACAAGCCCGAGCGCGGACAGTGGAAGTTGCTGATTCCCGAGGGCCAGGACACGTTGGAGTCGGTGGTCGCGGCCAAGGAAGCTTTGGTTGCAGTTTATCTCAAGGACGCCGCGTCTCGAGTTCGTGTGTTTTCGCGCGCGGGAAAGCTGCAACACGAGGTCGACCTGCCGTCGCTGGGGACCGTCGGGGGGCTTCACGGGCGGCACGGCCAATCCGACGTCTATCTTTCTTTCACGTCATTCCTCACCCCGACCAAGGTGCTGCGCCATCGGGTCGGCAGCGGCAAGACGGACCTGTGGCAAGAACTGACCACGCCCGTCGACACCAGCCAGTTCGGCGTCGAACAGGTTCGCTGCCGGTCGAAGGATGGAACGCAAGTTCCGATCTTCCTCGTGCACAAGAAGACCCTGGTGCGCGACGGGAAGAATCCTACGCTGCTTTACGGCTACGGCGGCTTCAACGTCAGCCTGACGCCTGGTTTCGCGGCCTGGGTGGGCCCGTTCATCGAGGCCGGCGGCGTGTACGCAGTGGCCAACCTGCGCGGCGGAGGCGAATACGGCGAGACCTGGCATCGCCAGGGCATGCTGGCAGAGAAACAAAACGTGTTCGACGATTTTGCCGCTGCCGCCGAATATCTGATCCGCGAGAAGATCACCTCGCCCGAGCATCTAGCGATCTCCGGCCGCTCGAACGGCGGGCTGCTGGTGGCCGCGGCCATCACGCAAAGGCCGGAGCTGTTCAAAGCGGCCGTCTGTGGCGTTCCCCTGACCGACATGATTCGCTACCACCTGCTGCAGATCGCGCGTCTGTGGATTCCGGAGTACGGCACGGCCGAGAAAACAGACGACTTCGCCTGGCTGTACGCCTATTCGCCGTACCACCACGTCAAGGAAGGAACGCACTACCCGGCCACGCTGATTTTCTCTGCCGAGTCCGACACGCGCGTGGATCCCATGCACGCGCGCAAGTTTGCGGCCCGGCTGCAACACGCGACCGCCGGCAAGGTGCCCATTCTGTTGCGCATGGAAGGCAAGGCCGGCCACGGCGCCGGCAAGCCCATGGCGAAAGTCATCGCGCAATACACGGACGAGCTGGCTTTTCTGTTCGAAGAGCTTGGGATGAGCACGCCGTGATTTGTCCCGCGATTCATCCCGCACAAAGGAAGAGCACACCGTGAATAAGACCCGAGTCATCATTCTTTTCGGCGGACGTTCGGCTGAGCACGAAGTCTCGCTGCTCTCCGCCCGCAACGTGTTTCTGGCCCTCGACCGCGACCGCTTCGACCCCCTACTGATCGGCATCGACAAGCAGGGCCACTGGCGCATCGAACCCGAGAAGACCCTGCTGTCAGCCAGCGGCGATCCGCGCCTGCTCAAGTTGGTTGCGGCCGGAAAGGAACTGACGGTTCCGGTGCATCCGCCCACCGACGAAACTGCAATCGCGGATGCCTCGCGTCCGATTTTGGGCACGGACGATGTGGTGTTTCCCGTGCTGCATGGAACCTACGGTGAAGACGGAACCGTGCAGGGCTTGCTCGAGCTTGCCGACGTTGCCTATGTCGGGCCGGGGCATCTGGGCTCCGGCATCGGCATGGACAAGGACGTGGCCAAGCGCTTGCTCGTGCAGGCCGGAATTCCGGTGGTACCGTGGCGGATCATCACAGCACACGCCATGAAGAAGGACAGCGCGGCCTGTCTCGCCATCGCCGCCGAGCTGGGTTTTCCGCTTTTCGTGAAGCCCGCCAACGCTGGATCCTCCGTCGGGGTCAGCAAGGTGAAAGGCAAGGCCGAGCTTGAATCCGCACTGCGCCTGGCCCTGACGTTCGACACCAAGGTTCTGGTCGAGGCCGGCGTGAACGCGCGCGAAATCGAATGCGCCGTGCTCGGCAACGACGAGCCCGAAGCATCGACGCCGGCGGAAATCGTGGTTCACCACCGCGACGGCTTCTATTCCTACGACGCCAAGTACGTCGACGCCGACGGTGCGGACGCGAAAATCCCGGCCGACCTTTCGCCGCAAGCCACGGCACGCGTGCGCGCGTTGGCCGTGAGAACCTTTCAGGCGCTCGAGCTCGCCGGCATGGCGCGCGTCGATTTCTTCCTCGACAAGGGGACCGGCGATCTGTCCGTGAACGAGGTCAACACCATCCCTGGCTTCACCGCCATTTCCATGTACCCAAAGATGTGGGAAGCCTCGGGCGTGTCGGTCAAAGAGTTGGTCAGCCGCCTCATCGACCTGGCCATCGACCGCCGCCGCGCCCGCCGCGCCCTGAAGACCCAGATCTAGCGTGCCGCTGGGCGACGGCATGCTAGACCGAAGGCCATGAAAGCCGCCCATGCTTCCCAATACGGGACTGAAACCATCTGCGTTCAAACCGGGACCCGCAAAGATACGACGTTCAATGCGGTCGCGGTCCCCATCTACGCCACCTCGACCTTTGCCTTCGAAGCACCGGGCAAGACCAAAGGGTTCGACTACAGCCGGACCGCCAACCCGACCCGATCGGCCCTAGAAGAGTGCCTAGCCGCGTTGGAGGGCGGCGCAGGGGCGACAGCGACGGCCACCGGAATGGCCGCCGAAACCTCGGTCATGGCGCTGTTTCCTGCGGGCAGCCATGTCGTCGCTGGTCACGACATCTACGGCGGAACCTACCGCCTGTTTGCTTCGATCCTCAGCGCCCGGGGCTTGGAATTTTCGTTCGTCAACATGGCCGATCCGCGCAACGTCGCCGAAGCGATTCGCCCCAACACTCGCGCCATCTGGCTCGAAACCCCGAGCAATCCTCTGCTGGGGCTGGTGGACATTGCCGCGATTTGTGAGGTCGCGCGCAAGCAGGGACAGCTGACCATCGTCGACAACACTTTCATGTCGCCGATCTTTCAAAAGCCGCTGGCGTTGGGCGCGGACATCGTCGTGCACTCCACGACCAAGTACCTTAACGGGCACAGCGATATGGTCGGCGGCGCCATCATCTCGGCCACCGAGGAGTACGCGACCAAGGTCGCGGCAATGGTGAACGCGCTCGGCACCTGCTCGTCGCCGTTCGATTCGTGGCTGGTGATGCGCGGAATCCGGACCCTTCCTATCCGTATGGCGGCGCACGAGCGCAACGCGCGCGCGCTGGCGGAGTTTCTGGCTGGTCACGTGGCTGTCGAACGGGTCTACTACCCCGGGCTCCCGACGCATCCTCAGCACGCGTTGGCCAAGAAACAAATGACGGGCTTCGGAGGCATGCTGTCGTTCGACATCCGCGGCGGCAAGGCGGCCGCGTTCCGTTTCATCGAGGCGCTAAGCATCTTCGCCTTTGCCGAATCGCTGGGCGGCGTCGAATCCCTGGTCGAGCACCCCGAAACCATGAGCCACGCCTCGATGACCGCCGAGGCGCGCCGTGCCGCGGGTATCACGGAAGCCAACGTCCGCATTTCCGTGGGGATCGAGAACGCTGACGACCTGATCGCAGACGTTTCCCAGGCGCTGAAAGCCTGCCAATCTCCGTGATCGGCCAGGCGTCCGCACCGTGTGGGCGGTCTCTTGCTACGGCCCGATCACGAAGCCGGCCTTGGTCAGCTCGGGGAACATCTTCCGGGCGCGCGACGCGAAGGTGTCGGGGTAGTCGCCACCGTTGACCGCGGCGCCACAGGTACACCAATCGTAGGCGTTGGCCGCGCCGATGGTGCCCGCCCTCGGCGCAAAGTAGCTCTTCACCATCTTGTATTTCACCCCCGGGTCGTTGAGGACCACATCCGTCAGATCCGCATCGGACAGGAGGTCGATCTTCTTCCTGCCGGGGACAGGGTTCTTTCCGTGGCTCGTGAGGTGAGCGTCTGTCAAGTGCGGCTCGACCGAGCTGACATAGTTGCCGCGACCTGTTACCTGGATGAAACCCCGTCCGCGGAACTTCATGAAGTCGCATTCCTTGGCCCAGTCCTCGAGCCCGGCGTTGCGTTCGTCGTCGGTAACCGGATAGTCCTGGGTGCCATTCCAGGCGTCCACTCGATCTGCGGGGATGTGACCGCCAGCGAGGAGTGCGGTGCCGGCGGGAATATTCCCGATGCCAGCGTTGTAGCTGGATTTCTTGCCACGACCGGCCTTGCTGGGTTCGAAGAAGTACTTGAGTGACCGTGTGTCGTAGACCGGGAGCCGGCCGCTGCCATCGAAGGCGATTTCGGTGATCGCCTTGAACCCACCTCCGGTTTCGTTGTTCATGATTAGGAACATCGCCACGAACTCCTCGACCGACATGTCCGCGGCTGGCCACCACAGCGCGAGATTGTTGAACACGTCTGCGAAGGCCGCCGTATCGCTGATCGGAGTCACGAATTGTGGACCCCACGTCGCGTAGTTCTTGTTGTACCACTGTGCGAACGGCTGTCCGGCCACTGTGATGTCGGCGTTGTGGACACGGCGCCAAACCCGGCAGATCTGTATGTTGGGCTGCAGGGTCACGTCGTCGGAGGACGGTATCGTGATCTGACGTTTGACCGGACCTTCCACGGCGGAGGTGGGTCCATACCCGGGCTTGGTGGCGATAAGGTTGTAGGTGCCAGCCGGAACCCCGGGTGTCAGCACGTTCCCGCCAACGTCGGTTGTCCCCTGGCCGTCCTGCCCCTCGAAGGCCAGCTGCACACCGGCAACCGCGCTGTTGCCGTTCGAGGGATCCTCGGCGCGGGCCTTCACCCGCGCGTCGGTCTTCACCAAGTGCACCTCGTACCTGTTCTCGCCAGGCCGGAGCGTCTCGCAGCACACCCAGCTGATCATTCCATCCTGAGTTCGGAACCCCTGCAGGCTGACGGTGATGGTGTGTTGTTCGGCCGTGACGGACTTCGACCTCCAGGTGCCCTTCTTCGAGCCCGTCCTGGTCGTGAGCCCAGAGTCCAGCACGTACCACGGCTTGGGTCCATTGGGCTCCTCCAGGTCCTTGACCTGGACAGGGACGTCTGGCAGGCGGTCGCCCACCGTGCCGTCCGGTCTTAGCATGGCGACGGTCACTGCGACCCGGGCGCTCCTCGGCGCTGCCGTCACTGCGCGATGGTTGGTCTCTGCCATGCTCGCCGCTCCCCTGCGCTACACGGTCGGGTTTCGTGGCAGACCGGTGTCGTGTGCAGTGTGGATGTTCGGATCATCGGCCGAGCCGTAGCTCTGGGCGAAGGCGGCGCGCCGCTTGGTCTCTTCGCCATCGAAACCCAGGTTGGCAAGCTTCCTCATGACGTACACGTTCGACTGACCATTGGTGCTGAGGTAGATGTCATCCGCGTAGGTATAGTACGTCTCCGCGTACTGCGGGTCATTGGGAGGGGCGTCGCTGTTGGCCGGATCGAACTTGCCCCAGTACAGGCGGCAAGTCCTCCCGCCCAGCACGTCCTTCTCGATCGCCTTGCTCTCGGCGTCGGACTGGCCCACACGACTGTCATCGGGGCTGATGTCCAGGCGGTAGGGAGCGTTCGGCATGCGCTGTCCCGCCTCATCGAGCAGATAGAGCGTGAGGTCGTCGATCATGTTCTCGAGAGGCACGCGACGGTAGGCGCGCTTGTCGAACAACGTGCAGTCTCGCTGCTCACAGCCGCCTGACGCACAGGCCAGCGGTGGCTGCGGCTCCTCTCCCGGGTCGAAGAACAGCACCTCGACACGTCGGTTGGTCTGGCTGCGATAGTTGTCGCGCCCGACTTTCTCGATGGGATGGAATTCCCCGCAGGCGGTCCTGAGGGGGCCGCCGTCCAGGAACTTCAACTGGCTGCGGGCATCCGCGAGCTCCGCGCGTGCGATGCCGAGCTGGTCGGCCAACGCGTGCTCGTAGCAGTCGAACACCGCCTTCCAAGTGCTCGGGCCGAAATCTCGGTCGACCTTCATATCGGCGCCGTCCGGATTGCCGGCGTGGTCGTTGTCGTTGTACGCGCGTTGGAATTTTTCCGTCGCCTTGAAGATGTCGTTGCCGTTGTGTGCGTAGCCGCACGGCCAACCGAAAGTCGCCTCGACCCAGTCGAGCACCTGGGCCTTGTCGTAGACCAGGATCGCCTTTGCCTCCTTGGTCGTCAGGTGGGGGCCATCGGCGGCCGTGCCGAACAGATCGCGATCGCCAACCAGGGCGGCGTAGACCACCTCAGATCGGTGTTGTGAGAGCTTCACGTTGTCTTCATCCGAGCCAACCGTGTCGGTGTGCCCGGTCACCAGGCATCTCTTGTCGGGATGCTTGCGACAGAATCGGAGGCAGGCGGCGACCAGGGTATGGCAGCCAGGGGAGGGTTCATCCTTGGACGCGGTCGGGGCGCCAGGCAACAGGACCGCACTGTTGGTGCGAAACAGCGCATCATCGAACTCGATCAGCGTCGCCTGGTTGCGCACCACGATAATCCGGTATGGCTCACCCACGGCCAGCTTGAGCTGGCCCGACTTCAGCTTTGCCAACGTCACCTTTATCTCTGTCATGGGCTGTGGTCCCGTCGCTGCCGTGAGCAAGGGTATGCCTATCGACCGCTCGTCGCAAGCCCGGGACTGTCCCGACGGAATGTCCCAGCGCCAACTCCTCGATTCCCGTGTGTGAAGGGGACGCTGGAAATTCCGAGTGGTCCAGAATCCTGCGTGTGGCTTCCGGCTCGGTGATTGCGGCCAGGATCTTCATGCGTCGTCGGACATCCCACGCGGCGGGCTTGCCGGCGCCTGGACCCGTTCGCCAGCCGGACCCAATTTCGAGGCTTGCAGGGGAAGGCCCGCCACCTTAGTTTACGGGTTCCCCCCGCCTGGCGCGGGGGCGGAAGGACTCCCTTGCTCAGTACGATTGCCAAGAAGATTTTCGGTACCAAAAACGCACGTGTCCTGAAAAGCATGCGCCCCACCGTCGCGCGCATCGGTGAGCTCGAACCGGGGCTCAAGGACAAGACCGACGACGAGCTGCGCGCCAAGACCGCAGAATTCAAGCAGCGCATCGCCAACGGCGAGAGCCTGGACAATCTCCTGCCCGAGGCCTTCGCCGTGTGCCGCGAGGCCGGCCGCCAGGTGGTGAACATGCGCCACTTCGAC
>PMLH01000466.1 GCA_003159055.1 Myxococcales bacterium | reverse complement strand
GCCTTCCCGAGCATCCTGGCGATAACTATGGTGAAGTGCGCTGCCCAAGTGCGAGTGAGCAGCCGTGATGCCATGGAACGAGTTTCCATGACATCAACTTTTATAGCCGCAATTCTGCGCGAAGTCAAAGACCTCTTTCTCGCCACAGGAATTATTTTTTGTCTGGTGAAATGTTCGCAGAATGCAGCGAAGAACTTATGGTGACCCCGGGCTGATTCGAACAGCCGACCTGCGGTTTAGGAAACCGATGCTCTATCCAACTGAGCTACGGGGCCGCTGATGGGAGAGGAATGTATGCCGCGCGGCCTAAGCCTAAGTCAAGGGCTGTGGAAACGGCCGCCAACCGAATCGCCCAGGTAACGCCGTGGCTAGCGCAGTCGACGCGGTCCTGGGTCGGCCGGGGCGGGGGAGACGCTGCGCTTGGCGGTTTCGGCGCCGACCGGATCGGCCGGCGCCAGCGCGATCGGCGGCTCCGCCACGGGGACCATGTTCAGGTCGATGGTTTCGGGGATCTCCGGCGATTGCGGCTTGGTCTGGCCTGGTTCTGACTCCGGCGGCAAGTTCGTCGGCCGAGTGGCGTTTGTGGACAGCTCGGGCGCGAGCGGCTTGAGGCTCAAGGTTGGTGCCGGTCGCTGCGCAGCCGCGGCGGAAGGCGCGGCCGGATTGGAGGACGGATCCACGGCGGGGGTGTCGTCCAGTCGAATCTCAATGCCGCTGGCGGCCGGGGCCCTCTGGTCCGGGCGATGGGTAGCGTCTGGCGCCGCGTCGGGGCGCTTGCGCGTTGCCGACAGCGGAATGGAGGTGGGCAACGATGGCTTGCGAGCGGACTTGGTCAAGTACGGTGCGGCGTCGTCGACCTGTCGTTCGAGGGCGCGCGAGACGTACTCTTGCCGCTTTTCCCAGACCAGGTTGATGGTCATCTCGTGGACCTTGGCTTTGACCACGTGGTACGGCCGCTCGACTTCCATGCCGCGCGCCGATACGTGAATCACGTGGTAGCCTTTGGGTACCTTCAGCGTCACGGCGCCGTCTTTCGCCGCCGCCGCGGCCTTGGCACGCTGGTCGTCGAGCCAGACCCGCGCCCCCTCGACCGGACCGTGGTCGTCCACCACGACCATCTTGAATTCGGCCTCGGCCGCTTCCAGCACATGCGCGACAAAAACCGTCTTCCGCGCTTGCACCTCGACCACCTGCGCAGGCTCCTTGAGGAGCAGGGTTTGCCGGCCCCGTGTGTAGACGCCGTACAGGTGAACGTGCCACTTGCCGCGCGGAATCCCGCGAAAGGTCGTATTCTGGTCGATGTTCCACGCCTCGAAGCGCCGCTTGCGTCTCCCAATCCATTCCATCTTCTTCCGGTAGGCGGTGACGTTCACGATGCCCGGGGTCTGCGAACGACGCGAAATCAGAATGGAGAACATCTCGTCTTTGGCATCGGAATCCCACTGCACGCGCACGACGATGGTCCCGCGCAAGGAAATCAGCACGGCCCAGCCAACCAGGCACAGGCAGGCCAGAACGCCGAGGGCGACCCAGAGCGGGCTTAGCACCATGAGGCCGGTCGACCGTCCCACCATGGAGGTCTCGATCTTGTCGATGCGCTGGTGGGGCGAATCGTAGAGGTAGAATTCCAGCGTCACCCACGGCGCTAGCCCAGCCGGGCGGACGCGGTAGAAGAGCACCGCGCTGGCACCGCAGTCGTGCGCAAGCGTCGCCATGCCTTCATCGGTAAATCGCTCGGGCGGAAGAGTGTCGGTCGGAAGCTTGGCCACGGTTGCCTGCAGTTCCCACGGCGAACGCATGAGCGCTTCGAGCAAGCCTTCGCCGAGCTTCTGCTTTCTGATGAGGAACGGCCAGTAGAACGGCTGGCCGCTGCCGGGTAGGGGGGCGATCTGGATCGTGGCCAGCTTCGGTTCGTAGAGAGCTTCGAAGCCCTGCAGCACTGTGCGGAGGTTGTTGGCCAATGCGCTGGGCGGTCCGGTTGGCTTCTCGGGACCGGCAGCAGCCGCGATCTCCTTGGCTTCCTCTTCGCGGGCCCTGATCTGCTGACTCAGCCCGGCCGCCGCAGCACCGCCGTCGTCGGCGAGCCGAGCCCCGACCGACTTGACCTGCTCAGCGCTGAGGTCCTGCACCTTGATGAGAGGAGCGGCAGTTTGCGTTTTTGCGCCGCCGACCAGGGCGCGGGCGGCGAGGGTGGATGCGAGGCCGGGCTCTTGCAGCGCAAGCTTCTCTGCGGCTGCCAGCGCAAGGGCTTCGCCGCGCGCACCGAAGCTGCCGGCTGGCGCGGCCGCGATGACCGGCAACACCGGACGCCATTCCATGGCGGGCCGACCGAACAGCGGCGCCAAGGCTTCGGTCATCCTCTCGGGGGAATCGCCACGTTCGACCGCCAAGGCAACCTGGACCCAGGCCAGCACCGACGGATTGCGAGCGCTCTTCAGCGATGCAATTTCGCGCTCGGCTGCGGCGAAGTCCTTCCGGGCGGCGAGCGCCCGCACCTTGGCCGCGCGAAGGAGGATGTTCTTTGCGTCGCTCGCAAGCCCGGCATCCGTGCGTTCCAAGGCAGCGTCCCAGTCACCGAGCAGCAACAGGGCCTGCGCCCGCGGCAGCGCGGACATGCCGGGGTCATCGGCGACTTCACGCAGGATCTGCTCAGCCCCGACGAATCTGGCGGCGACCTTGGGCATCGCAAGGTCGAGCGCGCGGGCGACCGCGACGCCGTCTTGGGCGACGAACGCCGCTTGCGCGCGAACAAACGGGCGCAGATCGGCAAGGCCGAGATCCGGTATGACACCCGTCGTGGCCCCGAGGGCGGGTGCCACCCGACCGACGACCTGCCGAGCCAGATCGGCAACGTCGCCAGTGGCTGCCGCGGCGGCGATTCTCAGCAACCGTTTGCCATTCGGGCCGACCAGTGTGCCGCCAACTTGCGTGCCTTTCTGGCCGACTTGAAGCTCCCACAGGACGAGGCTGTCCGCGCCAAGCTGCTCGATCACCTTTTGCGCCAGCGGCAGAGCCACGGTCAGGCTCTTGCCAGGCATCCGCCCGGTCACTGCCTCGATGGCCAGCGCCAACTGCCGGCGAGGCGCGATCGTTCGCTGGCCACTCTTGAGGGACGAGCGAACCAACAGCGAAACCGCGGCGGCGAGGTCCTCACCGTCGTCCCCGGCAACCGGATCGGGAATGACGCTGGTTTGCGCCGCCGCTCGCGCCGGCAGTCCGACCAGCCAAGCGACACCGAGGCACGCCGCAAGTCCCAGCCGCGCGCCCATGCGAGGCGCCGGGGAAAGCGAAGGACGTCGCCGCGGTCCAATGCGGAAAGACCTCAAGATTGTGAGATCTCTACCAGATAAGTTGAAGTGCTTCATCATGGTACAGTCCCGCCATGTTCGAGGCTCGCATTCGCTTCACGTTCGCAGCGCTCACCTTGGCCTTCACCTTGGGCTGTCACTCAAGCGCCAACAAGCCCATCGCACCGCCCGACTCGTACCTGCTCTTCCTTCCAAGTGGCGAGGGCGCCCAAGCGGGGACGCCGCTGCAAGTGCGCAAGGCCGATCTTAAGAACCAAGCCGTGCAGCCCTTGCCGGGGATGTTTGAGACCGGTTTCGCATCCGAGATGCTGCGAACGGTGTATTTGGCTGGGCAGTTCCTGCGCGATGCCGTCATCGACGGGAAACGCTTCTCAGATGTCGGGCGCGCCAACGGTGGCCTGCCGGTCTGTCTGGTGGTCGGGGTGGACAAGACGCCGTACGCGCGCGGGCTGTCGATTGAAGGGACGTTTGGCAGCGACAACCGACCGACCTTGCCGTGGATCGGAATTCCGGCCGATCCGTCGCGCGACAAGGCGCTGCTTCAGAGCCTAACCGCGCATCTTGCCGTCTACGCGGCCCAGCTGGTCGCGACGGGCGGGCTGCTCGACGCCGCGCCGCCTCCGCCCAAGCCCTTGGTCGATGGCTACCGAATGGCGATGGAGGTGGTGGCGAGGGAATGGCGAACCACCGCCGGACCAGCCGGCGTCATCCAGTTCGACGAAGGTACCGGCGAGCAGCGCGCGCTGTTCGCCGACGTTCGAGAAAACCGCTTCATTCTCGACGATTCCCACAGTGCCTTGCGTTCGCCGAAGGAGCTGCTCGAATCGCCTGGCGTAGCGGCGACGATTCTGTATCGCTTGGCCCAGTCGCGCGCGGTCGGGCCGCGAGTCGCGCCCGAGGCTTTCTACGCGCCGTTTGCGGCCAATCGCATGCCGCCCGGGATCAGCCCGGCGGCAATTCTCGGCACATTCCGGAACTTCCAGGCCAAGCTGCTCGGCGCCTGGGCGACGGCGGTCTTGCGCGGGAATGCCCCGAAAGACATCGTCGACCTGGTCGAGCTGTACGGCGTCGCGTTCCCAGCCGAGCGCGCGGAGGTGATTCGCATCTTCGTGGTGACCACGTTCGGCGCGACGATCAAACCCGGTGGCTCGTCCATGGCCCCCAAGGATGCCCAGCACACCCTTGCCGAGCTGACCGCTCTGGCCGCTGAAGTCAGTTTGGGCAGGCGAACCCTGCGCGACGCGCTGTCGGCCGAGGCCAAGTAGTTCCTCCGGAGGCACAGGAAGCTGGCCAAGCATGCGTCTGCCGCGCTAAGAATGCCGGGTGAGCTCTATCGACTTTTCAAGAGCGAGAATCGTCGTCACCGGCGGCGCCGGGTTCCTGGGCAGCTTCCTCGTCGAAGAGCTGCGCAGGCGGGGCGCCAGCCAAATATTCGTCCCGCGTAGCCGGGACTATGACCTGGTCGACCGCCAGGCCTGTCGACGATTGATGGCAGACACCAAGCCCGACCTGGTTTTCCACCTCGCCGCGCGTGTGGGGGGAATAGGCGCCAACCGGGAAAACCCGGGGCGGTTCATGTTCGAGAACGCGATGATGGGCCTGCACATCTTCGAAGAGTGCCGCCTGGCCAAGGTCGGAAAGCTGGTCGCCACCGGCACAATCTGCGCCTACCCGAAATTCGCACCGCTGCCGTTCCGCGAAGAAGACTTGTGGAACGGCTATCCGGAGGAAACCAACGCACCGTACGGCGTTGCTAAGAAGATGATGCTGGTACTGTCGCAGGGCTATCGCGAGCAGTACGGCATGAACAGCNNTCGCACGTGATCCCGGCGCTCATCCGCAAGTGCGTGGAAGCGCGCGAGGCGGGCAGGGACGAGATCGTGCTTTGGGGGGACGGTTCGCCGACCCGCGAATTTCTGCACGCTGGTGATGCGGCCTTGGGGCTGGTCATGGCGGCGGCCAGCTACGATTCCAGCGAGCCCGTCAACCTTGGCACCGGCGAGGAGATTTCCATCCGCGACTTGGCCACGCTGATCGCCGAAAAGACCGGCTTTCAAGGGCGGCTGCGCTGGGATCCCAGCCAGCCGAACGGACAACCGCGTCGCCGCTTGGACGTGTCGCGAGCGCGCGAGCGTTTTGGGTTCGTCGCCGAGACCCCGTTCGCGGACGGCTTGCAGGCGACCATTGCGTACTTCGAAGAACAACACGAAAAGGGACTACTATGAAGCGAGCGCTGATCACGGGGGTGACCGGGCAGGATGGTTCCTATCTGGCCGAGCTGCTCCTGAAGAAGGACTACGAGGTCATCGGACTGGTGCGACGGTCGAGCTCGTTCAACACCGACCGCATCGAGGGCATCTACCAAGACCCGCACAGCAGCGACTACCGCTTCCGATTGGTCTTTGGCGACCTCGAAGACGCCAGCTCGCTCAACCACATCATTCGCACGAATTCGCCCGATGAAATCTACAACCTGGGCGCGCAAAGCCACGTG
>PMLH01000111.1 GCA_003159055.1 Myxococcales bacterium | reverse complement strand
TGATGCTCGAAACCGACGCGCCGTACCTCGCGCCCGTGCCGCACCGCGGCAAGCGCAACGAGCCAGCGTGGGTGCGCGAGGTGGCGCGGCCGGTCGCGGCGGCGCAGCAGCTCAGCCTGGCCGATGTGGCGCGCATCACGACGCGTAACACCCGCCGCCTCTTCGGCATCCTCGATCCCGAGGCGCGGCGCAAACGGCTCGCCTACCCGATCCGCGACGCTCTCTACCTCAACCTCACCAACCACTGCACTCTGGCGTGCCGGTTCTGCGGCAAGTTCAGCGACTTCACCGTCCGCGGCCACTACCTGTAGCTCGGCCGCGACCCCGACGTCACGGAGCTGCGCGCCGCCATCGACGCCGCCGCCGAAGACGCCGGGCTGACACCCGGCAGCTATATCCGGCAGTTGGCGCTTAGTGCGTCAGCCCCGCGACCGGTCCGGAAGCGTCCGGCCGAGCATCGCGACCTTGCCCGGCTCCTCGGGGAGCTTGGCAAGATCGGCTCCAACCTGAACCAGATCGCCAAGGCGGCCAACCAAGGCCTCGCCGTCTACGGCAATGAAATTTTGGCGGCGTTGGCGCGGCTGGACGAAATCCGGATCGCGATCCTCAAAGATTTGGGGCGGCTGCCATGACCTGTCCGCCGAAGCCTTGGCGCAGGCGGATTGCGCCATGATTATTAAAGGCAAGTCCCGCACCGGCCCGGAAGTGCTTGGTCCCTACCTGACCAACACCGAGCGCAACGAGCGCGCCGTCGTCAACGAGATCAAGGGCACCCTTGCGCAGGATTTACCCGGCGCGCTGTTGGAGATGGATGCTCTGGCGGCTGGCACCAAATGCCAGAAGCCGCTCTACCACGCCCAGATCAACCCGGAGCCGCCCCACCGGCTGACCCCGGAACAGATCACCGAGGCCGTCGATGCCCTTGAGAAGAGGCTGGGCTTGGAAGGTCACGCCCGCGTCGTCGTCGTTCACGAGAAGAAGGACCGCGAACACATTCACGTTGTCTGGTCCCGGATCGACCTCGACAATATGCGGACCGTCCCGGACAGCAACAACTTCCGCAAGCACGAGGAAGTCGCCCGCGACCTCGAACGGCGGTTCGGGCACGAGCGCGTTCAGGGTGCTCATGCCGAACGGGACGGTGCTCCCCGCCCGGACCGGACGCTCTCCCGGTCCGAATTGCGCCAGCAGGACCGCACCGGCATTTATGCCAAGGACGTGAAGCAGGACGTGACCGAGGCCTTTCGCAAGAGCGAAGGAGCCGAGGACTTCAAGAAGGCGCTTGAGGACAAAGGCTACATCCTCGCCAAGGGCGACCGCCGCGACTTCTGCATGGTGGACCGCGAAGGTGGCGTTCACAGCCTTGCCCGGCGGATCGAAGGCATGAGGGCGGCGCGCCTTCGCGACTTCATGGCCCCGATTGACCGATCACAGCTACCCGACGCCGAGCAAGCCAAGGATATGCAGTTCGACCGGCAGCACGGATTGCCTTCGCAGCAAGCGTTCGAGCGCGGGGAGGCCGCGCTTGCGCAGGACGCTGCCGGGAAGCCGGGCAAGGATGAAGAACTCTCGCAGGAAGCCGAAGACGCGCGGAGGAAGGACCGGCAAGGCAATGCCGTCGAGAAGGCCTACGCGCGCGGCGACGACTATGTGAGTCAGTCGCAAGCGGCGCTCAAGGATCACGAACGGCGGCAGGAAGCACTCGACCGCAAGCACGAAGACGAAGAACGGCTGAAGACGGAGCGCGCCCAGCACGACGCCGACGAAGCGGTGCAGCACGACGCCCACGACACCGGCAGCTCCAAAGGCTCCGAACTCGACAATATCGAATTGACGGAAGCGCAGCGCGCGCGGATCGACAAGATCATGCAGGCCGCCGAAGACCGCAACCGCGCGCGCGAAGAGCGAAGCACGCAACGAACGGCTCCGGGCCGAGGCCCCTCCCGGGGCCGGTAGGCGGCAAGCCCGGCCAAGCGACCTACCTCGCGGTCCGAATGCTGGTGGTGTTGTGCGCGGTAGTCCGTAGGGTCTTGCTCTACTATTCGTTCGCGTTGACGATGCGCGCGCTCACGAGACGCCGCGCGGCGATACTCGGGGCGGCATCGCGCGCATGGCGATCATCCGCCCGCAAGACGACAAAGCGGCGGTCGTCATCACCACCAGCAACAACAGCGGCAGCACCACCGTCATCATCATGGTGGCGGTCGGCAGCGGCAGCCGCGACGAAATTGTCCCGTCCGCGCTTGCCTTCGGCCCGCTCAAGCAGTGACGATCATGCTGGAGATCGCCTCGCCCGGCCACGACGGCCCGTTGGCATGTGCGAGGCGCAGCGGGTCGATTATTTCGCCGCGTGCGCAGGCAAAATCTCTTGGCGGCAGTATTTCGCGAAATGGGGAAGAGGGATTGGGCCATCTGGGCCAGCGCAGTCATTTTCGACTCGGGCCTTGATGTTTGGGCCATTTTGGCCACAAATTGAAAGGGTTGGTAGATTCGGGCGGGACATGCAGGCGCTATCGGCCAGAGACGCAAAATACAATTTCGGTCGTCTCATCGACACGGCGCGAGCGGAGCCCGTAACAATCGAAAAGCATGGCCGAGCAGTCGTCGTCGTATTGTCTGTTGAAGAATATGAACGACTGAAAGCGATTGAAACAGAACGGAGTGCAAAGTCTCTGCGTTCCGATAAGAAGAAGTGAGCGGGGAATAATGGCCAAGAAATCGGAAAAAGATCAAGCGTCTGCACAGCGTGCCAACGGGAACGGCGGCGACCTTGGCTTCGAGGCCGAACTGTTCAAAGCCGCCGACAAGCTGCGCGGCAATATGGAACCGTCCGATTACAAGCATGTCGCCCTTGGTCTGATCTCCCTCAAACACATTTCCGACAGCTTTGAGGCCAAGCGGGCCAAGCTGCTTGCCGACTATCCAGAAGGCGCCGAAGACCGCGACGAATACGCCGCCGACAACGTGATCTGGGTGCCGCCCACGGCGCGCTGGTCGCATTTGCAAGCCAATGCGAAGCAGCCTTCCATCGGTAAGCTGATCGATGAAGCCATGATGGCCATCGAGAAGGACAATGAAAATCTCAAGGGCGTGTTGCCGAAGGAT
>PMLH01000406.1 GCA_003159055.1 Myxococcales bacterium | reverse complement strand
AGAATGGCATCGCTCTTGTTGATGTTGAAGACGTAGCTGGCGAGGTTGGTGTGGTTCGGGGCGAAAGTTCCGAAGTGGTTCTTCATGCACAGGGTGGAGCCGCCAAACATGCTATGTCCCTTGTTGTTGGCGATGTTAATGAGGATGTCCACGGTGCCCTTGGCGATATCCGCTGTGCATGTCGCCGAGCTGCCGTCGGGCAGCGGCGCGCTTGTCGTGCCCCCGAGGGAATCGCTGAAGTGGCTCACCACGGCTGGAATCTTGGACGCGTCGGTCAGGCTAAAGTACGAGGTGTAGTTCGAAATGCCGGCACCATAGGTGGTGTTTCCGTCGTAGATAATGGTGTTGGCAGGAGCCACGCCCAGGTTCGCCAGGACCGAGCAGAACTTCTGCACGACCGCGATCCGGGCCATATTCATGGGCTCAATCGTGTTGACCTTGATGGCGACCACGGTCGACGCCCATGCCTTGCCCGATCGGAAGATCGCCTTCCAAGCCGTGTCGGCCGAGGTCGCATTCGCGAGTTGCATCGCCATCGCATCCATGTTCGCCGCCACCCGGGCCGAATCGACGGCTGCGTTCTCAGCGTCGAACTTCGTACTGGTGGGCTTGCTCTTCATCATCGCGGCGTCGTAGCACCCTACGACCAAGGTGTTACTGATGGTCGGATTGACTGGCATTGTGCCTGTGGCCGGCCAAGCGGCAAACGCTCGATTCGCCCGGGCCAAGACCAACCCCGTCGCGCCCGCAGTGGTGATTTTAAAGAAGTCTCGTCGCTGCCTTTGCATGTGCAACTCCCTGATGCGTGTCGGGTTTCGCCGGGGACCGGCGCTGGGTGAACTATACTTGACTTAGGTTATGGTGCTTTGGCATTTAGGTGATGTTTTCTCCTCTGGTTGATGTTTTTCTTCCTCTTCGCCTACACATTGCGCCCATCGCACACATCGCGCACATCCGCGCACGGCCCGGGGAGCTCCCCCTTCCTCATTGGCGGACGCCGCAAAAGGTAAATGCGGCGCTACCCACAGGTAAATGATAGATTACATAGGACAAGGATTATTGACTCTTGTTCCAAATATGGTGATCGTCACGTGCCAGGGGAGGCCGCCACTGCCTCTTCGAAGACCACCTTCACCAGGAGTCACCATGCGCACGCATCTCGTCCTAGCCGCCAGGGAAACGCCGGTCGCCTTCGTGATTTCGATAGCGCTTCTTGGCGCCGCCGTTGGCTGCGGCAGCGACGGCCCGTCGAAGAACGACGCCACGGTTATTGCGGCTGTCGACGGCTCGCCAGCGGATCGCATCGCCGACCTGCCAACACCCGGCCCCGACGTCGGCCCCGACCAGTCGGCCGACCAGGCGGCCGATGAAGCAACGCTTGCCGGCATTGATGTGAACCGAAGTCCTGTCGACGCCGCCGCGTCCGAAGCGGGACCAATCGATACGGCAGGCTCGACCGTCGACGGTGGCTCGACCTTTGGCATCGACAGCGGCACCAATCCGGGCATCGACGGTGGCGCCCTGCCTTCGTGCACGTCGCTCGTGAATCCGGTCTTCATCTTGACCGGCGATACCCAAGTTCCGATCGTGAGGGATGTGGGCAAGGTCCTGCGCGCTCAGGCCAACCCCGTAACGCTGGTCTGGGTCGCCACCGGGTCCTGCTCGATCATCGATACGCTCTACTCGGGCGCGAACATCACGCCTAACGGCTCGTACATCCCGAGCGATCCAAGCTGGAATTCCACGAGCGGCACGGTTCCCACCTGTGCGATGCCCACCGGGGGCGTGCCGCCCGACCTCGGCATTCCCATCGTGTTCCCGCAGGCCTGCAGCACGGCCACTGCGCCTGCCGGGCTCGGCGCCATCAAAGGTCCCGTGCAGAGCTTCGTGTTCGTCGTACCGACCGCCAGCTTCGCCACCGCCATCAGCGCCGAGGAGGCCTACCTGGTGTTCGGATTCGGGCAAACCGGGCAGGTTTCGCCGTGGACCAACGAATCGTTCTACTTCATTCGTCCGGCCACCAAGGGCACGCAAGTGAGCTTGGGCGCCATCATCAACGTGCCGGCCGCGAAATGGAAAGGGCAGCGCCTCGACCAATCCACGGCCGTGGCATCCGGCGTGGCCACTGCGACCTCGCCCGACCAAGCGATTGGTATTCTTGGCACGGAAATCTACGACAGTGCCGCCAACCGCGCAGCCCTGCGTTCGTTGACCTTCCAGGCGTACGGACAGAACCTAAGCTACCTGCCCGATTCCAGCGCCATCGCGTTCGACAAGCGCAGCATCCGCGACGGACACTACGTGGCCTGGTCGCATGTCTTCTACATGACTTCGGTGGATGCCAGCGGAACGCCGACCAACGCGAAAGTGAAGACCTTGATCGACGTCTTCACCGGTGGTCCCGGGGCTGCCAGCACGGGCATCGATTCCATCGCGCTGCTGGCAGGCAAGGGACTGGTCCCGAGTTGCGCGATGACCGTGACCCGTTCCACCGAGGGTGGCAACCTGTCGGCCTTCACGCCTGCGGATCCTTGCGGCTGCGCTTTCGAGGCCACCGTCGGCAAAGCGCCCGTGGCGTGCGCAGCTTGTACCGCCGATACGCAGTGCACGAAAGCCCGCTGCCTGCGTGGCTTCTGTGAGAGCGCCGACGGCCGCACCTCGCTGGGCGATTGCGTAGCACCGGGCGCCGATTACGCCAGCATCATCAACAGCGCCTGCACAGGCAGGCTTGCGAGCCCGAAGGAGCCGATGCCACAGCTGCAGCAGGCCAACGGTGGAACACTGCCGGCCCTGCCGTAGTCTCCTGTCGGTGATTGCGCTGTTCCTGCTGAGCCGGGCGGGAACGGCGCGGGCCAATCCGCCCATTCCCTTTCTGCCCGACACGGCCACGCCGCCGCCCGGACAAACCGATGTGCAACTCCACGGCTACATTCAGACCGACGGCGTTGCCTGGTCACAAAGCTCTCAAGACCAGCTGGCGCCGTCGACCTCCGAGCCGCTCAATCAGGAGCGCCTGCTGATTCGCCGGGCCCGCATCGAAGCTGACATCCGCCGCGGCCGATTGCTGGGCTTGGTCGAGCTGGACGGCAACACCGTGCATGGCCCGGCGCTGGGGTTGGCGTCGACGGAGATCTCCTACCTGGCCGCCCGCGCGCAAGCGGAGCGGACGGATCTGTTCATGGTCTCGCTGGGGCTGTTGCGCATTCCCTTCGGGGCCGAGGTGCAAGAGCGCGACCGCGACCGCCTCTTTCTCGAACGCAGCAATGTCAGCCGCGCGCTCTTCCCTGGCACGTTCGATCTCGCCGTGCGCTTGCAGGCGCGCTGGCGTGCGCTCGTGCTGCAGGTCGCGCTGACCAACGGAGAGCCGCTCGGCTCGGGAAGATTCGCCCTGCAGGACACGAACGCGGCCAAGGACATCGCCGGGCGGATTGGCGTCGCCGTGGCTCGGGTCGGGCGCCTGCGCGTAGACGGCGGCATCTCGATGCTGGAAGGCACGGGGTTTCACGCGGGCACGCCCGCGACCAAGGATGTGCTGGTTTGGCGCGACCAGAACGAAGATGGGATCGTTCAGACCAGCGAAATCCAAATCATTCCCGGCTCGCCTGCCACGCCGTCGAGCAACTTCTATCGCTTCGCCGCCGGTTGCGACCTGCGACTGGCGGTGGATCTGCCCCGCCTGGGCGAAACCAGCGCGTTCGGGGAAGTCGTCTGGGCTGGCAATCTCGACCGCGCGTTGGTGCCCGCGGATCCTGTCGCCAGCGGCCGTGACGTGCGCGAGTTGGGCATCGTCTCAGGCTTCACGCAAGAGCTCGGCGCGCACCTCGTGTTTGGCCTTCGCTACGATTGGTACAACGCCGATCTCGACGCCTCCACGGCATTGCCGGTACGGGTGGTTCCGACCTCCGCGGTCTTTTCGACCATGGCCTTCGTTCTTGCCTGGCGATTCTCCGGCCTCGATCGCATCGCGCTCGAGCTCGACCTCAACCGCAACCCACTCGGACGCGACAGCGCCGGCCTGCCCACCAACCTGCCGTCCGACACCCTGACCGTGAGGGCGCAACTTGCGTACTAGCCTTTGCTGTCTGCTGCTTTTGGCATCGGCTTGCGGCAAAGCCCCTGGCGATGGCGCGACCGCGCAGCTGCAGGTCGCTGGCGCGACGTATGCCGATGGCGATCTGGTTTCCGGCGACAGCGGCCCGGCTATCGTCAGCACCTACGCGCGGACCTCGTGGGTCACGCCTGGCCAACAGGGAACTCTGCTGAGCGGAACCCTGGGCGCGGGCGCCACCGCCGTGCTACTCGGCCTGGTTGGTGATGGCGGCCATTGGATCTTGCCCGCCTCTGCGCCGGACACGCAGACGCCCGACCAGCCGACGTTTTCGGCCTCGCTCGGATTTTTGGCATCGCTGACCGGACCCGAAGCACGGATTTGTCTTGTGGCGGTCGATGCAGGTGGGCGACCAGGTCCGGCCAGCAGCGCGAACTTCGGCATACTGCCTGCGGCTCCGCCCGCTGGCGCCCTGGTGGTCGAGCTTGCTTGGGATACCGAGGCGGATCTGGACCTGCACGTCGTGGATCCACTGGGCAACGAGCTGTGGGCGGGCGACATTGCGTCGCCTCAGACCGACCTCAGTAACGGCACCACGCAAGGGATCTTCGGATTCGATTCGAACGCCAATTGCGTGATCGACGGCCGGCGCGCGGAAACCGTCGCGTGGGCCGCACCGCCCGCCGGGACCTACCTGGTCAGGGTCGACGCCTATTCGCTGTGCCAGGCCAGCGCCGCGCACTGGAAGACCTTCGTGCTGCGCGACGGAGAGATTCGTATGCAGGCGCAAGGCGTGGCCACGGGCGCGGATGCGCGTTTCGCGAAGGGGCGAGGCGGTGGCGTGCAAGCGCTGTCTTTCGACTGGCAGTAGGCCATGGGCGTGACCGTCGCTCTCGCTGCGCTTGGTACTGCGTTTTGGGTGGCGCAAGCAACCGAAGTGGCAGACGCGACAGCACCCACGTATGAAACCGTCGTGACCGCGCCGCCCTTGCCTGCTCGCGACGGCAGCTTTGCCCTTGGCTCCGCTGGCGCGAAAGTGCTGCCCGGTGCAGGCGGCGATTTGGGCCGCGCCCTCGAAAACGCCCCGGGCGTGGCTCGCATGGCGCCGGCCGGCGACGGGTTGGTGCTGTGGGGATCCACGCCGCAGGAAAGCCGCGTGCTCTTCGATGGTGTCGAGATTCCCACGCTCTTCCATTTTGGCGGCTGGCGCTCAGTGGTGCCCAGCGAAGGGTTGCGCGATGCGACCGTGCTGCCAGGCGGGTTCGCCGCCAATTTCGGCCGAGCGATTGGCGGCATCGTGGAGGTCCGAAGCGCCGAGGCCGATGCGGAGTCTCATCATGCGTGGCTTGCCGCCGATCTGCTCGACACGTCGGTCGGCGCACGGGGCCCCCTCGGCCCACGCGGCGGCTATCTGGCCACGGCACGCTTGGGCTATCTCGATCGCCTGCAAAGCGCCGCGGGTTCTTCGCAAAGCCAGGCCCTCATGCCCCTGCCGGCCTATCGGGATGGACTGGCCAAAGCCACCGTCGATCTCGACGAAGGACGCAAGCTGACCGTCGAGGCAATCGCGGCAAGCGACCGTCGCCAACTCACCCTCGACACCCAGAGCCCCATCGACACGCTGGTTGAAACACGCACGCGCAGCTTCAGCCGCGCCGCGGTCCGTTTCGAGCAAGCTAACCCGGGTGAGACGACCAGCGTGGTCGCCTTCGTGGGCAGCGACAACTCCAAGCTCGACCAGCAGCTGGGGCTGGTGCCGGTTTCGCTGCACGCTTCCGCGGTCACCATGGGCGCGCACCTTTTGCACGGCCAGCTGGTCGGCAACCACTGGATCGAGCTTGGTGTCGACGGCCTGTTCGGCGTGTGGAGCATGGAACGTCACGGTTCGCTGACCGAGCCGCCGCGCGAGGGCGACGCGAGTGTGTTCGGCGCAGCACCGAGCGGCGCCATCGGCAGCGACACCTGGCACCCGATCTTGGGCGACATCGCACCCTACGCGCTCGCGAAATTGCACTTCGGCCGCTGGGACATTCACCCAGGCGTCCGTTTCGATAATGCGCTCATCAGCAGCGACCGCACCCTGCCGCCGACAGGGCTTACACCGCGCGTGGGTTTTTCGCGCACGTCCTGGTCGGCCGAGCCTCGCCTAGCGATCCACGCCGTGGCCACGCCTTGGCTCGACGTCGGGGCATCCGGCGGCGTCCACCATCAGCTTCCCGACGCCGCTGATCTGAGCCCGGTGTTCGGCTCGCCCCGCCTTGGCCCAAGTCGCGCGATAGATGCCGTGCTTTCCGCGGCGCTTCGCGGTCGTGGCGTGACCATCGAAAGCGCAACCTTCGCGCGCAAGCTCGACGACTTGCCGGTACGCAATCCCGACACACAGCCGGCGCTTGCGCAATCGTTGGTGCAGGGAGGCGAAGGCCGAAGCTACGGAACCCAGGTGCTCGTCCGGCGCGACTGCGAAGCCGGGGGCGCGTGCGGGTTGATTTCATACACCCTGTCCCGTTCACTGCGACGCACGCCGGGCGATGCCGACTGGCGCCTGCTCTACTACGACCAGACCCACGTGCTGACCGCGGTGCTGGGGTACCACGGCCAACGCTGGTTCGCCGGCGCGCGCTTTCGCTACGCCACCGGAATGCCGCGCACGCCGGTCGCGGCCGCCTACTACGACGCCAGCGCGGGCGGGTACCGGCCGATTCTTGGCGAGCACAATTCCTCTCGCCTACCTGCCTTCGCCGAGCTTGACCTGCGCGCGGAGCGAAGCTGGCAGCGCAGTTCGCTGCGATTCAGCTTGAGCCTGGAGGTCTTGAACGCCACCCATCGAAAGAACCCCGAAGAGATCGTCTATTCCGGCGACTACGCTCGCCATGCGTACGTAACTGGGCTGCCCTTGCTGGCCGTAGGCGGTTTTCGACTCGAGATTTAGCATGCGAGCCTCGGCTGTCGTCTGCGCTGTTTTCCTTGCCTCGCCTTCCGCATGCGGATCCGGCATCGATCGCTCGACCGCGCTCGTGACCACGCCGCGCATTCTTGCCGTCCGCGCCGAACCGCCCGAAAGCCCGCCCGGCGGGGCGGTGTCGTACACAGCTCTTGCGGCGACGCCGGCTGGGTCGCAAAGCGACGTTGCGATCGCATGGTCGTTCTGTACCTCGCCCGCGCTGGCGGCCGAGGACAGCTCGGTCAGCAGCACGTGCATCCAGGACACCGTCGATCCCGCGGCGACCGGCAACGATGTCAGTCTGACCATCCCGACGGACGCTTGCCGGGTGTTCGGTCCGCTGGGCATGCCGAAACAATCCGGAAAGCCAATCGTTCGGCCAGCTGCGCCCGATGAAACCGGCGGGTACAGCCAGCCGGTGCGGCTGCTCTGGAATGAAAGCCTGACCTTCGTGTTCGAACGCCTGACCTGCGGCCCTACCGGCGTTTCCCTGGATGTCGCGCAAGCCTTTCGCGACGCCCGCCGCCCCAATCAGAATCCGCAACTCCTGCCAATGCTCAACGACATGCAAGGGGCGCCGGTCGATTTGAACGCGGTTACGCCGGGCACGCCCATTTCATTCTCTGCGCTATGGACCGCCGAGTCTGCCGAGAGCTACGTCAGCATCGACATCGAACAAGTCGCACTGGTGACGCAAACGGAGGCTCTGTGGGTT
>PMLH01000635.1 GCA_003159055.1 Myxococcales bacterium | reverse complement strand
AGCGACACGCGCAAGCAGCTGCGCCATTTCTTCGAGGTGGACCGCCGCTATGTCGTGGTGGCTGCGCTCAAGGCGCTGGCCGACCAGGGTGCCCTGCCGCCCGCGAAGGTTCGGGAGGCCATCGAGAAATACGCAATCGATCCCGAGAAGCCGAACCCTGTCACGGTATAGTCCCAGCATCCGCCGGAGGAACTCAGACGTGGCCAAACTTACCGAAGTCACCGTACCTGACCTGGGCGATTTTCACGATGTCGCCGTCATCGAAATCGCGGTGAAGGTCGGGGACAGTGTGCAGAAGGACCAAGCGCTGCTCACGCTCGAGACCGACAAAGCGACCATGGATCTGCCGTCGCCAAGCGCGGGCATTGTGAAAGAGCTGCTGGTCGTTCTCGGAAACAAGGTGAACCGGGGCTCGCGCATCGCCGTGCTTGAAACGAGCGAGGCGGGCACGGCGCCCACGCCAGGCAAGGAGCCGTCCAAGGCAGCACCGCAGCCAGCGTCGCCAGCGGGCAAACTGGCTGCCGTTCCCGCCCGCGTGCCGGCGCCGGTTCTGGTCGCTACGCCACCGCCCGAGCGCGACCTGGAGGAGGCGGAAGTGGAGCTCGGCTCCGGGCTCGCACTTGCCGTGCGCAAGCCAGCATCCCACGCCACGCCGGCCCCCGACGTGCTGACCAAGGTTGCCCCGCCGCCGCCACTCGCGGTGGTCAAATCGCGCTCGCACGCCAGCCCCGCGATCCGCCGCCTGGGACGCGAGCTTGGTGTCGATCTCACGCAGGTCAAGGGGTCCGGCCGCCATGGACGAATCCTGGAACAGGACGTGAAAAGCTACGTGAAAGAGCACGTCGGCAAGGCGCAGTCACAAGCGGACGGGTTTGTCCTGCCCGAGGCGCCTTTCGTCGACTTCGGCCGCTTCGGTAGCATCGAGGCGAAGCCGCTTTCTCGCATCAAGAAGGTGACTGCCAGCAACTTGCACAGGGCCTGGCTGCGCGTCGCGCACGTCACCCAACACGACGAGGCCGACATCACCGATCTAGAAGCCTTCCGTAAGGCCGAAAGCGAGCAAGCCAAGAAGCACAATGTTCACCTGACGGTGTTGCCGTTCATCATGAAGGCCGTGGTGGCGACGCTGAAGGCGTTTCCGACCTTCAACGCGTCGTTGGATCCGCAGGGTGAGAACCTGATCCTCAAGCACTACTATCACCTGGGCATTGCGGTCGACACGCCGGACGGCTTGGTGGTCCCGGTCATCCGGGATGTAGACCACAAGGGCGTGTACGATCTCGCCGACGAGCTGGCAAAGGTGAGCGAGCGGGCGCGAGCGCACAAGCTGATGCCCGGGGACATGCAAGGCGCAAGTTTCACGGTGTCAAGCCTAGGCGGCATCGGCGGCACATCGTTCACGCCGATCGTGAATACACCGGAGGTCGCGATCCTCGGCGTTTCGCGCGCGAGCATGAAGCCGGTCTGGGAGAACGGCGCTTTCGTGCCGCGCCTGATGCTGCCGCTGTCTCTTTCCTACGACCACCGGGTGAACGACGGCGCGGATGGCGCGCGCTTCACCACGTACTTGCGTCAGATGCTTTCCGACATTAAGCGCTTGTTGCTCTGAATGGAGATTCTGGCAGCTTTCCGATCATGGCCGCCACACCCTCACGCATGCTCTCTCTCGGTACTCCGATGCCGAGTTTCCGGCTGCCCGAAGCGCTTAACGGCAAGACGTTTGATTCGTCGTCGTTGGCGGGAAAGCCCAGCGTGGTCATCTTCATCTGCAACCACTGTCCCTACGTGAAGCACATCCGCAAGGGCTTGGCCGACTTCGGGCGTTTCTGCGCCGAGCGCGACGTGCCGATGGTCGCCATCAGCTCGAACGACGTCGGAACCTATCCCGACGACGGACCCGAAGCGATGGCGGCCGAGGTGGTGCATGCCGGCTATGTCTTTCCGTACCTGTACGACGAATCGCAGTCGGTGGCGTGCGCCTTCGACGCCCGCTGCACGCCCGACCTCTACATCTTCGACCGCGACGGCAAGCTGGCGTATCGCGGACAATTCGACGATGCCCGCCCGCAAAGCCCGGTTTTCGTCACCGGGCGCGACGCTCGCGCGGCGGTCGAGGCCTTGCTGGCCGGGCAAGCGCCCTCAGGCCTTCAGAAACCGAGCATCGGCTGCAGCATCAAGTGGAAGCCCGGTAGCGAGCCTTCGTAATGGGCCTGCCGGTCTACCTCTCGTCTGCCGCGGCGAACTGCAACGGCACGCTGAATCGCTGACCGGCGGAAACGCCCAAGAGAGTCGTCTTGCTTGCCGCCGTCGACACGCAAGCCGTGACCGCATCGTCACCGAGCGAGCTCATCTCGACGCGCGCTTCGTCTATCTTGCCGCCCGCGCCGACGCGGATCGCGAGCACCAGCGTGCCGCGCAGGGTGGGGCGCACGAGAAGCACGCGCTGGTAGCAGGGCTGTGCCGCTGTGGAGAGAGTCGAGAGCGATTCGGCGGTGGCGTCGGAGACGTCCTTGCCGTCGGCGCCACGAGGCCTCTTCAGAGTGACCTTGGGTGAGCGGACCGGCAAGCCGGCGCCGGGATCTGCGTACTCGCCGGTGTCGCCGCGGGCAACGACACTTCCGTCGGGGCCAAGCAGGGCCGCCGCGACGACGTCGATCTCCAATTTGACCACGCGCCCTCCGCCAAGCCACAGGCAACTGCCTTTGCGCAGCTCGGAGTGGGCCGGTCGAAAAACCAATCGCAAACCCAAGCGCCCCGCGGCGCGCTCGCCGAGGAGCCTCTCTGCGAGGTCAGCCGCAAGCGAAAATCCGGGTGGCGAATCCTTGCTGGAGGCGAACAGCTCGGCCCCATCGTCGAGCACGAAGCTATGGTCAGTGTCGAGCACCAGCCTGTGCTCGCCAATTTGATAGCTGCGGAAAGAGAATCCGCTCGCCGGAAGCACGGTGACATAGGTTGCGGCCTGGGCGGACTGTCGGCGCTCCGCATGCGCCGCAGATGCACGCGCTTGCTCGACCGGGTTGCTGGGAAAATCCAGGGTGGTTTCGTCGCGCAAGGCCTGGCAAAGCCCGACCAAGGCCTCCGAACCAAGGATGTTCGTGGCATCTCCAGGCTTGCTCGGCGCTGCGGGCGGCGGCGCGAGACGAGGCGCGAATTCCTCGGGCGGCGGTGGAATCGAGGCGTTTGGGGCGGCCGTGGGCTGGGCGGTCGCGCAGCCGACCAGCATTGCCAAGAAGAAAGGCCCCCATGTCGACGAAGCGTTTCCGTTCATCATCACGGCCCGAGCATACCTCGCGTCCCGCCCAGGAGGGCACCAGGAATTCAATCATTCCCTATCTGTAATCTTGCGCACGCGCCAAGCTAGCGGCAATATGTGCGCCATGCCCACCAAAGCCAAGAAAGCAACCAAGAAGAAGACCGTAACCAAGGCCAAGAAGGCGCCAGCCAAGAAGAAGGTGATCGCCAAGAAGGTCGTCAAGAAAGGCGGAGCCAAGAAGAAGGCCGCCCCGAAGGCCGCGATGAAGAGCGCGCGGGCCGCATCCATGTGCGGCTGCCGTTGCTGCTAACCCCTCCCGACCTTTTCGACGAACGACCCGCTGGGTGAAAATCCGCGGGTCGTTTGTCGTTTGAGCACAGGGCCTCGTCACCATCGCCAGGAACTCGGACAACGGTCAGGTATATTAAATCTGAGCCAAGAAGCATCACCATCGCCACTTCATACTAGTATGGGAATCTCACCGAAAAAAAACCGCGGAGGCATGTCGTGACACGAAGCTCGCTGATCCGTTGTCTTCTTTCCCTCGCTATCTCACTTGGTGCTATCGCGTGTTCATCGAATACGCCTGCGCCCGGGATTGGAACTGGGGGCCAAGGCTCTGGTGGTATCGCGTCAAGTGGCGGCAAGACCGGGAGTGGCGGCGCCAACTCTGGCGGTACGGGTGGCAGCTCCGCGACAGGCGGCAGCTCTATCGGTTCGACTGGAGGAGTGAACAGCACCGGCGGGTCTACTGGCAAAGGTGGAACCACAAGCGTGATGGGCGGGGCTGGTGGCACCACAACGGGCGGCGCCAGCGGAAGCGCAGGCTCGACAGGGACAGGCGGCGCAGGACCAGCCTCGGGTGGGAGCTCGGGCCCAGATGCGGGTCGCGACGGAGCGGCGCCCGGCACCGGCGGCAGGGGCAGCGGCGGACAGGGTGGTGGAACTGGCGGTCAATCGAACCCCGATGGATCCATGGGTGGAAGTGGCGGTTCCACCGCCTACAACCCCTGCAAGGCCAGTCCCTGCATCATCCTGCCGCTCGGGGATNNGCTGAGCAACGGTCCAAGCACCGTCTCAGGTAAGACGTTCCCCAAGAATCACGAGGGGCACGACGGGATTACCGTCACCGGCATCACGGGCTACGTCCCGCCCGCCAAGGCCTTCACCACAACGCCCCACATCGTGCTGTTGCACATCGGGACCAACGACATGACCAGCAACGCCGATCCGACTACCACCGCAAATCAGCTTGACACCTTGGTGACCAATCTGGTCGCGGCGGCGCCCAATGCCCTTGTCGTGGTCGCGAAGATAGTACCGCTCGGCTATAGCAACACGAACTACACCAGTTACATCGCAAAGATCCCGGATGTTGTGAAGGCACACGCTGCCAAGAACCAGAACGTGATCATGGTCGACATGAGCACGCTGCCGACATCTGATATCCGGGGCAGCGGCAACGTACACCCGACCGATCAAGGATACGCTGATATGGCGAACCTCTGGTACGAGGCCATCAAGGGCTTCTTGCCCCAGTAGCGACCAGGAGATCGTGGCGTGTCTTCGCGCCACGCACGCAAGTCTTCGCCTGCTTCTTCGAAGATGTCTGCGCCCTTCCTTCCCGCCTTCCCGTGATAGAGGTCGAACCATCGGTCCGCCTCCCCATGTTTGAGGAATCTGCGCTGGTCGTGCCATTGCTCAATGGATGCCACATCGAGGGTGGCGATGAGCAGACACAAATCGAAAAGCGCAAGCGACATCCCACTCGGATCGGCGAGCAGCTGTCTGTAGTTTTTGTTCGCGAGCTTGCTCAATACTTTCACGACGGCTTCGACCTGCGAATCAGTGAGAATGAGCCTGCCCATGCGGGCGACGGCTTCCGGGGGCGCACCGGGATGATCGTCGGAGAGTAGCGGCCGGAGAAGGGGAGACCACGTCTTCAGCCGGTCGACCCACGTGAGCTGCGGCTGCGTAGTGGGGAATGGGGTGATCTCGGAAAAAACGGTTCTCGCCGCTTTGCTGATGATGGGCGCGTGGAGATCTCCCAAGTAGACGTAGATCGTCTCGGAGCCCGGCGCCTTCAGCTTGGGGCACGAGCAGGAAAGAGCCTTCAGCACTTCGACCTGTCCGAGACTCGGATCGGACGACAGATGATTGAGGAGCGGCACCATACGGCAAAAATCGTCATGGCTTTGGATCGGATCGCCGAGCAAGTGGCCAGGGCGCCATTGTCCTGCCAAGTGCTTGCGTGTCGTCGGTGGCTCATACCTACAGAGGGCGGCAACTTCACCGGCCGGTGATCTTGCAGACGCCTTGGGCTTCGATGAGCACCTTCTTGCCGTTCATGGCGACGGCGTCTTTGCCCATGGCCATCGTGCTGGCGGCGTCAGCCGCCGCGGTGACGACGGGGCTGGTGACGGCGATGCCGCCGGGAAGGATGGACAGACCGCTGCCGCCGCACAGCAGGCTGATTCCGGTCGGCGAGTCGAGGGTGACCATGCCTGTTTTGTCGACGGTGACCATGGCGTTGCCGGCCATCGCGGCGATTTCACCAGCGGAGCTCAAGGTCACCTTGGTGCCCTTGAAGGTCATGCTGGTGTCGCTCTGATTGAGGCGGAACTTCTTGTCGGTAGTCAGGGTGTGGGGCGAGGACGACGTGCTCGTTCTTGTCCAGATCTACCGCCAGCTCTTGGTCGCCGTCCACCTTGCGCGAGTGGTCCTTGCCGTAGATTTGCGTGACCGTGCCGGTGACCGTCTTGTCGTGCTTGCCG
>PMLH01000156.1 GCA_003159055.1 Myxococcales bacterium | reverse complement strand
CATTCCCTTTCGCTACGTGCCGGGAAAGGACCCGCGGCCGACTCTGGAACACATCGGACGCCGCTACGTGGAGCTCATTCGCAGCCTGCAGGACACGGGGCCGTATCACCTTCTCGGCCTCTGCTTTGGCGGCGTGGTGGCGTACGAAGCCGCCCGGCAACTGCAAGCGGCCGGCGAAACCGTGGGAACGGTGACCATCATCGACGCGGTCTTGCCCCACGGCATTCGTGTGAACCGTGTCAAGCGGCTCTGGGGATTGCTTTGCCACGCATGGAATGCACCGGCCGAGTTCATGCACTTGGTGCGCGGCCAGCTCGGACAACTCATGGCTTGGACGCCGCTACGACGGTTGCTTGAGGCTGGGGATTCGACTGCACCGAAGGCGATCGACTTGCCGGTCGACGGTCCGGACGTGGATGCAGAGGTCGCCCGCTTCGCCGCCGCGCCGACAAGGCTGGCGACACGCGTGCTGGTGGTCTGCGCCAGCAAGGAACCGTGGCCAACCTATGTCCGCATAGCGCCCGATCAAGGCTGGAGCGGTTGGGCCGACAGCGTGGTGGTGCGCAACGTCCCCGCCAACCACCTGGGTGTCCTGCGAGAGCCCCACCTGCGGTTGCTGGCGCAGGCGCTGGCGGAAGTGGCAAGCAGCTCGCCCGCATGATTCTCGACCATGGACTCCTCCAGATTGATGGCGAAAGAACGTCATCTTGGTCGGACGGGTCAGTCGCCTGCGCTGCAAGTCTATGAACTTGCTCGCGTCTCATCGACGGCTCGAAAGCTGCTTTACATCTGTGCGAATTGAGGTGAACTCTCATGTCGCAAACCAATGGACCTCTGCGTAGACTCGAATCCTGGGTATGCACGCTGCAAAGACTCGTCGATGTCGCCGTGGTTGTCGGCGCACAGGTCCTCGCGCACGCCGTCTACGGTGAGTCCTGGAACGAACAGGCGACGACCATCACGGTGATCGCCCTACTCGTCTTTGGCTTGGCAGGAGAAGTGGGAGGGCTCTACCGTCCCTGGCGCACGGGAACCGTCCTGCGGGAAGTCAAGAACGCATTGGTCGCGTGGATGACCGTCCCACTTGCCCTGTTCGCATTCTGGTTCCTCACCAAGACTTCCGTGCACTACTCCCGGGTTGCTTCATCCGCGTGGTTCGTCTTTACCCCGCTGCTCCTCTGCGCCGTGCGAGTCGGCGTTCGCGTCGGCTTGCGGGTTCTGCGGGTTCAAGGCCGCAACATTCGCCGTGTCGCGATCTTGGGTTGCACCGAGGACGCAGAGCGCTTGGTCGAATCTTTCGAGACTCGGCCCTGGCTCGGCCTCAAATTGTCGGGCATTTACGACGACCGGTCAGAGGACAGGCGGCATGTTCCCGTGCACCCAGGCTGCGCTGTGGTCGGCAAGACCGAAGACCTGATCCAGGCCTGCCGAGAAGGCAAGCTCGACGCAGTCTACATAGCGCTCCCGCTGCGGGCCGAGAAACGTGTTGGGGAAACTCTGGCAGCTCTGGCCGACACAACCGTCAGTGTGTATCTGGTCGCCGACCTTCTCTACTACTCGCTTCTCCATGCGCAATGGAGCCAGATCGGCAACCTTCCGGTTGTCAGCCTTCACGATTCTCCCTTCGAGGGTGTCGTTGGCTGGCTCAAGCGCATGGAGGACTTGGCTCTCGGCAGCCTCATCCTTCTGCTCGCCGCGATCCCGATGCTCTGCATTGCCGTGGCAATCAAGATGAAGTCCCCTGGGCCGATTTTTTTCCGGCAATGGCGCTATGGCTTGTGCGGCAAGCAGATTCGCATTCTCAAGTTCCGGACCATGACCGTCTCCGAGGATGGTCCCAATGTGGTGCAAGTCACAAAGAACGATGCACGCGTAACGAAGCTCGGCCGGTTCTTGCGGCGAACGTCGCTCGACGAGTTTCCACAGTTCTTCCAGGTTCTAACCGGTGAGCTCTCTCTCGTCGGCCCACGACCGCATGCGGTCGCACACAATGAGAAGTATCGAGCCATCATCCACGGCTACATGCTTCGTCACATCGTCAAACCGGGAATCACGGGCTGGGCGCAAGTCAACGGATGGCGCGGAGAAACTGCCGAGCTCGTCAAGATGGAAGAGCGAGTCCGCCACGACATGGAGTACATCCGCAATTGGAATCTCTTCCTTGACCTGAAGATCATCTTCTTGACGGTCTTTGGTGCCAAGAAGAGCCAGAACGCTTGTTGAGCTCTGCTCGCGCACGATGAACGGCGGAGCTAGGTGCTGGCGCCTTGCCTCGGGTGGGGATTGTGAAAGTAGTGGCGCACGTGGGCTGCCAGCTGTCGATCCGTCGGATGATCGGCGCTCTCCAGCCCGACGATTCGCTGATCGAGCGCAGGGTCATGCTTCTGCACATATCTGAGGAAGTGCAATTTCGTCATTGAAGGTCCAACCAGTAGGATCTCCTCAGCGCCCGCAAGCGTGGCGACGATATCCTGAAAGAAACGGGGCTCGTCATCCGGATGATTGTGGGTTCTCGTCTCCTCGTCCTTGGGATGACGATGGATGTGGTGGTTTGGCGATTGAACCGTCGTCTCGTCAAAATTTCCCTTGGTGACGTGAAAGACTCTTGCCTCATCGTGGTCGATCCACACCGCTAGTTTATGCATGGGGCTCTTCTAGCATGAATACCGGAAGATGCTCGCCTGAGATGATTCAAGTGACAATTGCGGATTGCTCTCGGTGCCCGCGGGATTGCGGCGGCATTATTCAAAACGTAGGGCGTCTATCGGATTCATCCGCGCGGCCTTGCGCGCTGGGTAGTACCCAAAGATCACGCCAATCGCCATGGAGATCCCGAAAGCAACGAAGATCCATAGTGGCGACAGGACGAACGGCCACCCCATGGTCGAGGCGAGCGTGAACGAGCCCGCAATTCCAAGAGCGATCCCGATCAAGCCTCCGACCGCCGAGAGCACCACTGCTTCGACCAGGAACTGCAGCAGCACCTTGTTTTCGCTGGCGCCAATGGCCAAACGGATCCCGATCTCGCGCGTCCGCTCGGTTACCGACACCAACATGATGTTCATGATCCCGATGCCACCCACCAGAAGCGACACGGCCGCCACGTTGCGAAGCATCCCCGTCTGCGCATCCGCGGCTTTCTCCTGGGTCGCAGCGAGATCCGCAAGGTTGCGCACGGTGAAATCGTCAAGCTGACCATCCGAAAGTCGATGTTGCTGCCGGAGAACGCCAACGACTTGCATCTGTGCGTGCGATACTTCGTCGGGCGAGGTCGCGGACACCAGGATGCTGCCGACGTGAATGCGGTCCTGGCTCATCATCCGAGACTTGAAGGTCACCCAGGGCATGACCACCAAGTCGTCCTGGTCCTGGCCCTGCGACGACTGTCCCTTGCCCACGAGAACGCCGACGACCTCGCAGGGCATGGCCCTCACGCGCACGACCTGGCCGAGCGGCTCGCCCGCGCCGAAAAGTTGCGTCGCCACGGTCTGCCCAAGCACGCAGACCTTGGCACCTGAGTCGGCCTCGCTGTCGTTGAAAAGACGTCCACGCGCGATCGTCCATTCACGGATAGCGAAAAAGTCCGGCGTGGAGCCATAGACGGTGGTGAGCCAGTTCTGATTGTCGAGTACCACTTGTACGACAGTCCGGTCGACAGGCGCAGCGTAGCGGGCTGCGCTCGCTTCTTTGCCAATCGCCAGGAGGTCGGCATGTGTCAGCGGCTTGCCTGTGCCCGGGCCGCCGCGCGCCCCGCCGAGCGTGCTCGAGCCGGGAAGCACAATCAGCAGATTGGTCCCCAGCGTCGCCAGCTGCGCTTCTAGTACGGCCTTCGAGCCTTCGCCGGACGCAACGGTCACAATGAGTGCGCCGACGCCGATGATGACCCCCAGCGAGGTGAGCAACGAACGCATCAGATTGCGCCGGAGCGCGCCGAACGCG
>PMLH01000249.1 GCA_003159055.1 Myxococcales bacterium | reverse complement strand
ACCAACCACCTGGACGTGGAAAGCATCTTGTGGCTGGAAAAGATGCTCGCGCAAGCGAGGTTCGCGACGGTCACGGTCACGCACGACCGGCTGTTTCTTCAGCGCGTGTCGACCCGCATCTTGGAGCTGGACCGTCGCAATCAAGGTGGGCTTCTGTCCATCGACGGCGACTACGCCACCTTCCTCGAGCGCAAAGAGGAGCTGATGGCCGCGCAAGAGCGGCGCGAGGTTTCGCTGCGCAACACCATGCGACGGGAGATCGAGTGGTTGCGGCAGGGCGCACCTGCCCGCAGCACCAAGCAACAGGCGCGCATCGAGCGAGCCAAGAACCTCGTCGACGCCGTGGACGAGCTCGCGGCTCGAAATGTCGGCGGTACGGCGGGAATCGACTTTGCCAGTACAGGGCGAAAGCCGAAACGCTTGATCGAGGCGAAGGGCATCTCCAAGGCCTACGGGGACAAGGGGGTGTTTCGCGACGTCAGTCTGTTTCTCGGGCCAGGCAGTCGGCTCGGCCTTATTGGCAAGAACGGCTGCGGAAAATCGACGCTGTTGCGGATCTTGGTGGGGCAGGAGGCAGCCGACACCGGGGAGGTCCTCCGCGCCGACGGCTTGCAGGTGGCCTACTTTGAGCAGCAACGCGAGAGCCTGAATTCTGCGACGACGGTCATCGACACCTTGTGCCCGGGCGGGGACCACGTGGATTTTCGCGGCACGCGGGTGCACGTCAGCGGCTACCTCGCGCGCTTTTTGTTTCGCCCCGAGCAGGGAAAACTGAGGGTGGGGCAACTGTCGGGCGGTGAGCAGAGCCGCCTTGCGCTCGCTCGCCTGATGCTTCGGCCCGCGAATGTGCTGGTGCTTGACGAGCCGACCAATGATCTCGATCTGGCGACGCTCGAGGTGATCGAAGAGTCGCTGGTGAATTTCGACGGCGCCGTGCTGCTGGTCAGTCACGACCGGACTTTCTTGGATCGCGCGACGACCTCGCTGGTGGCGTTCTCCGAGCGCGGCGACGGTCAGGTCACGCATCTGGTCGGACTTGGCCAGTGGGAAGCGTGGTACGCGGCCGAGCGCGAAGCCATGGCGGCCGGCGAAGGCGAAAAGCCCACGGCGGTTCGCGCGGCCTCAGCGGCGCCTCGGCGCAAGCTCAGCTACAAGGACCAGCGCGAGCTCGACGGCATCGAGTCACGCATCACTGCGGCCGAGGCGCGCCATGCCGAGCTCGAGGCCGAGCAAGCCCGTCCCGAGGTTGTCAGCAACGGCGCTCGCCTGGTCGAGCTGATGTCGGAAATCGAAACCGCGAAGGCGGAGGTCGACTTGCTCTATGCTCGCTGGAGCGAGCTGGAGGCGATGGTGCGGGAACTGGAGTAGACCAGCAACATTTCCGTCCGCTTGCCGATAAGCATGCATGGCACACGGGGGGATTTCTTTCCTTGCAGGGCTTTCCTGCCTAACCTTGCTCCATGTCCACGCAGGCATGGCTTTGCCGCCTCCTTGGCGCGCTTGCGTTCGTGCAGGCTCTGGCGTGCCTGCGCACGCAGGTGCCGACGCCGAGCAATCGGACCAGCTTGCAGGTGGACGTGATCTCGGTGGGCCAGGGGGACGCGATTCTGGTTTCCTCGCCGGCCGGGAAACACCTTCTCATCGATGGCGGCGAGGCCGAAGCGGCTCCGACCGTGCTGGCGGTCCTGCGCCAACACGGCGCCTGTCCGCTCGACATGATCCTGCTCACCCATCGTCATTCCGATCACCTCGGCGGTTTGAGGAAGGTCGTGGAAGATTGCGGGGCGCGGCTGTTCATGGACGGCGGATATGCTCACGACAGCGCGGTCTACGCGCGACTGCTGGACGCTATCGAAAAGCACCACGTCCCGCTCTACCAGGCCGAGTCGGGCCGACAGATCGAGCTTGGTGGTGGTGCGACCCTGACCCTGCTTGGGCCGCCGCAGCCGTTCATCGAGAACTCATCGGACGGTGCCAATGCCAACAGCGTGGTGTCTCGATTGGAAATGGGAAAGACGAGTGTGCTGTTTGCCGGGGATGCGGAAGCGCAGGCCGAGAAGCGATTGCTGGAGTCGCGGATGGCCCTGCGCTCGACGGTGCTCAAGGTGGGGCATCACGGCAGCCGGACCTCATCGGCCGCCGCGTTTCTGCACGCGGTATCGCCACGCCTGGCGGTCATCAGCAATGCGCCTGGGGATGCGAAGCATCCGCATCTGGAAACCCTAGACCGGCTGAGGGACGTCAAGGTCCTGCAGACCGCGCAGGAGGGGACGATTCACCTCGACCTCGACGGGGAAACCGTGAGCTTCCGGACCGAGACCCATCCACAGGAGGAACGGGCGCCATGAAGGACGAAGGCGTGTTGCTTTTTGTCGACGCAATCGAAGACGACGACGCGTGGCTGCTGGTCGGCGAGAAGCGCCACCGCGTGCCGCGGGCCATCTTGCCGACGGACGCGCGCGAAGGTTCATGGTTGCGTCTGTCGCTCGGCGACGCCCCGCCGGAAACCAAGGACATCCAAGCTCGACGGACGCACCTGTTGCGAGATGACCCGGGCGGCAAGGTCAAGTTGTAGGCGAGCCAGTCCGGCACGCCGGCCGGCTCCAGAGGTGAGGCGCTGATCGCTAATTCGTCTTGGCCTGCATGGCTTGCAAGAACTTCACGGCGACTTGGCTGGCCGAATCCACGTCCGATCCATACCCGTCGAGGGCGATTTCAAGGTAAAGGTCCTTGAATGCGGCGAGGACGCCGATGCCTCCGAGAGACGTGGATGCACTCGCCACCGACGCATCGTAAGTTGGAATCGTTATGGATGCGGACATCAGGGTCTGCCGAGCGGCGAGCATCGCCTTGGCCTGGGTCTCGGTCCTGAAGTGCATCGCGGTCAGGTCGCAAGTCTGCCCTGAAGGTCCGTCCAGATTCTGGTACATCGCGAACTGCATCCCCTGGTCGGTGTAGGGGGTGGCCGCACCGTCGATCTTGTCGGTCAAAGTCTTGGTCGTGAAGAGCAGAAAGGGATCGGAGCCCGTGCTTTGGGTCCAACCGGAAACCTCGTTGTCCGCGAGCTTGTACTTCTCGCCGAAGCCATTCATGTCGAGTGGAGTGCCACTGCCTGCCGGGGCGCCACTGTCTGCTGGGGCGCCACTGTTTGTTGACGAGCCACACGCCGCCAATAGCAGGGCGTAGGCCGGAACAGCGAGTCGATGGCAGACGGGCCGCGATCTATTGAGGATCATCCTTACTCCTTGGTCGGTTTCTGGTCGCCGTGGGGCGATGCACTGTCTTGGAACTGTGGCTGACTTGGCTTGGTGACCTGGCTCGGCCCGGCCACCTCGTTCCGTCGGAGGAAGAGTCGCCGAAGCTGCCCGGCGATGAAGGTTCCCGCGACGAGGGTGGCGCCGAGACCACCGGCATTGATTCCGTGCCCACCGACGTCGCACCCACATCCGGAGCTGGGTGTCGCCCCAGCGGTTCCTGAGCCTCCACCGGAGGCCGCCACACCGCCAGCTCCGGCTACGGTGCTGGCCTGCGTTCCGCCGGAGCCACCACGGGTGCCTCCATTGCCGGTCGTCCCGCCCGAGCCAGCGCCGCTAGAGCCGCTAGCGCCTCCACTGGCCCCGGGGCTCGATCCGCTGGTTCCTCCCGGGCTCGCACCACCGGAGCCCTTGACCCCACCGCTGGCGCTGGAGCCACTGGTTCCGCCGGTCTTCACCCCTCCGCTACCATTTCCTCCCTCGCTAGCGCCACCCGAACCTTTCGCACCGCCGGCGTTTGCACCGGCCGAGCCCCCGGTCCCTCCGGTGCGGGCGTCGCCCGAGCCGGAAGAGCCACCGGCGCCCGAGCCGCCGCTGCCAGGAGGGCCAGCGTCGGACGTGGCGGCACCGGCTGGCGGAACAAGGATCCACTGCGGATCGCTCGTGGTGTAGCCGAAGCTCGTGAGGTACGGCTCGAT
>PMLH01000169.1 GCA_003159055.1 Myxococcales bacterium | reverse complement strand
TGCGTTCGGTGATGTCTTCGATGACGGAAACGAAGGTCTGGCGCGACACCTGGAGTCCGCTTGGAACCTTCACCTGCAGGTTGATCCAAACAATCCTTCCGTCCTTATGAATGTAGCGCTTTTCTCGGCGGAATTCCGTGGCCTCGCCGTTTCGGCACTTCTGGAACAGGCCCAGATCGGTGGGCAGGTCGTCGGGATGGGTGAGGCCTTGGAAATTTCGGATCAGCATCTCCTCTTCTGTGTAGCCGACGATCTCGCAGAAGCGCTGATTGANNGCGAAAGCGTGCCTCGCTCTCGCGCAGGGCAGCCTCGGCCAGGCGTTGATCGGTGATGTCACGGGCGGTGGCGTAGATCAGATCGTCTCTCGCCGTCGCACGCCATTCGAGAAAGCGGTAGCTGCCGCCTTGGGTGTGAACTCGACTGACGAAGCCCACGACCTCCCTTCGCGTGCGCAGGCGAGCGAGGCTGCCCAGGGTGTTTTCCATGTCGCTCGGATGGACGAAGTCGAACAGCCGTACGCCGGCCAGCTGGTCTGGCTCGCACTCCAGTAGCTTTCCCCACGCTGGGTTCAGCCGGACCGCTCGGCCCTCGCTGTTGAGGATTGCCAAGAGGTCGAGATTGGTCTCGAAGAAGGCGTCGAGCTGCTCGATGTGGTGGCGCAGATCTTCCTCGGTTTGGCGGCCGGTGGTCACTTCGTAGTAGGTGGTCAGCACGCCAATTCCGGGAAGGGGGGTGGCGGTCACCTGAAGCCAAATGGTATTGCCGTCGGCGGTCAAGGTGCCGACCTGTTCGTCGACCAGGACGCGTCTTTCGCGGCGGGCACGCACGCTCGGGTGGTCGGCGTGCGGCAGGGGCGTGTAGTCGGCGCGCAGCAGCGATTTGGTTGCAATGCCAAGCGTGCCAAACGATGGGTCCGATCGATCGATCCCGAGCAGCCGGGCCGCCGTTCCATTGGCCTCGATGATCTTGTCGTCGTCGTTGGTGACGATGATGCCGAGTGGAAGCAACTCGAAAAGATTGCGTGACGCGATCGTGGCCCGTTCCGCTTCGCTTGCGGACGCCGCCGCGAGGCCCTCAGTCGTCGACATGGTTTTTCTCCTGATCGACTTTCGCGAATTCCCTCAAGCATGCGCGCAATCGGTCGGCCCGCACCGGCTTGCTGATGTATCGGTTCATGCCGGCCTCGAGGCAGCGTTCCTTGTCTCCGCGCATGGCATGTGCCGTGAGCGCCACGACTGGGACCAGCGATCGGCGCTGAATGGTTGGATTCGGATTGGCAGCGAGCGCGCGAATGGCTCGCGTGGCCACGAATCCATCGACGCCCGGCATTTGTACGTCCATGAACACCAGGTCGAAATCCTTTTCGCGCACGGCGGTCACTGCGGCTTCGCCATCTCCTACCTCGTCGACGGTGTGACAGTCTCTGCGCAGAATGCCGGCGACCAGCATGCGACTGGTCGGATCGTCTTCGACCAGCAGAACATGCATGCACGGCAGGGACGGCGAAGGCACCGCGGGCAAGGAGGGGGCGGTTCGCGTGCTTCGTACCGTGGGCCTCCTGAACAGCGCCGTGAAACTGAATGCCGAGCCTTGGCCCGGTTCGCTCTTCACCGTGATTTGCCCACCCATCTTTTCTACCAGCCGTCGGCAGATGGTCAGCCCCAAACCGGTGCCGCCGTAGGTGCGGACCGTCGAGGAATCGGCTTGGATGAAGGGTTCGAAGATCGCGGCTTGCCGGGAAAGAGGAATGCCAATGCCGGTGTCGAGCACGACAAAGCACAGATCGCAGCTTGGTCCTGGGAGGTCAGACATGCGGTCGACTTGTACGTCGATTGAACCCTGGGCTGTGAACTTGATGGCGTTGGACAGAAGGTTGAGCAGGACTTGGCGGAGTCGTAGCGAATCGCCGCGCAGCTCGCGGGGAACTCGGTCGGTGATGGTGGTGCGGATGGCCAGTCCCTTCTGCTGGGCGCGCAGACCTACCGACGCCACGACGCTGGCGACCGCTTCGCGCGGGCGGAACGGCTCGTCGATGAGTCCCATTTGGTCCGCCTCGATGCGCGCCAGATCCAGGATGTCGTCGATGATGCGGAGCAGATCCTGGCTGCGGCCTTTGACGATGTCCAGGTACTGCCTCTGGTCGGCGGAGAGACTGCTCTCCAGCACCAGATCGGCAAACCCCATGATTGCGTTCATGGGGGTCCGGATCTCGTGACTCATGTTCGCGAGGAACTCGCTCTTGGCGCGGTTGGCGGCCTCGGCACGATCTTTTGCTTCTTTCAGCTCTCGCGCAGCCTGGCGCCGCATGAGGGAGAGCCCAATCGCCGTTCCCAACCGTTCGAGATAGGCCGCCTTCCCGGGCGAAAAGCGATTCGGGCGCGAATCCGCCAAGTGCAGAATTCCCAGCCGCTGGTCCCCGCTGCGAAGCAAAATGTTGGCGATCGAGACGTAGCCTTCGCGAATGCAGGTTCCGCGCGTGACGATGGCGGACATTTCGGACCACTTCGCCATGGTCGCCCGGTAGTCGTTGCTCCAGAAGCTTCCAAGTGCAGAAAAACAGGGCAGTTTGCTGGCGATTTCGCCGCACAGGATCCGCCCGCACAGGCAGTGCCGTCCTTCGATGGCAGGCTCACACGGCCGGCGGTCTCGGCCCACGAACATGGGCTGCGCGTTCTCGCCCTCGAAGACTGCGAAGCCGGCGTCTCGTCGCAATCTTATCGCGATCGATTCAAAATCGAGGGACTGGCACAGCTCGGCCAGGATGGCTTGAATCTCCTGGCTCTCCTCGCTTTCCGAGCGACCTAGGATCTCCAGCAGACGGAGCGACAGCTCCTCGCGGCTACCGACGGGGACCTGCGGCGGGTCGCGCAAGTCAGGTTCTGCTGGGGTTGCCTCGGACATTCCATCGCCCTTCCCCCGGGTGCTTCCACGCCCGAGCTCAAGCTTGCTGCTATCGACCGGCAAAGGTCGCATGACCCCCTCGGCCACCGGAACGGGGCTTCCGGCACCGATCTTCATCGGCCGACGCGGCTTTCGGCTTGAGATCCGCCGAAGACGGGTTGGGTCGCGATACCCGGGTTTGTCGAACGCTAGAAGGCCAGGGACAGGCCGGCTCGCATGGACCGGCCATAGCGCGGGATGAGGTTGGGCGGGTAGTCCACACTGGTGGGAAATCCCGCCCTGGGGTCGTGCACGTCGAGGAGGTTGAAGATGCCGGTAAAGTAGTGCAAGTGGTAGGCGCGGAATTCGCCGGAAAGACTCACGTTCCACAGCAGTGCATCGTCGACTCGATTGTCCGAGGGAAGCTGGGTTGGGTCGTCCTGGCGGAAGTGCCGTCCCGCATCCAGGACCAGCTCGCTACCCAGTCGCAACGCCCGGTCGACCAGCGGGCACAGCACGCGCGCCTTGACCAGGGTTTCGGGGGCGTTGAGAAACGGCGCGTTTCCCGTCGAGGTCATCTCCTCGACCCGCTGTCGGGCGACGGACAGCGAAAGCAAGGTTCCGCCACCCGGCTCCCAGCGCACCTCACCCTCGGCGCCCATGCTGCGGATGCGGTTGCCGTCGTTCAGGTAGGACGAGCCACCGTTCACGGGATCGGATACGAGCATGACCAGATTGTCGAGCCAATTGGCGAACACCGCCCCCACCACGTGCACATCGTCGCTGATGGCGTGCGAATGTTCGACCTCGCCGCTCCAAATGGTTTCCGGCCGCAGACTCTGGGTTGGGTTGTTGGCCCGCTCGTTGGGCGAAGGGACGCGGAACGAGCGTCCAAAGAACAACTTGGTGTTGCCGCCCCGATAGGGTTTCGCCACCGCCGCAAGGCGCGGATTCACCGTGGTGCCGTAACGCTTGGTGTAGCTATCGCTGCGCGCACCCAGATTCACGGTCAGCCGATTGGAGATATGGATATCATCGACCACGTAGGCGGAGGCGATGAAGTCCTTTCCGATGGGGGGATAGCCCTCAAACGGTTGATCGGCTTGCATCTGCAACTGCTCAATCACTTCGCCACCGACGGTGAAGTTCTGGAAAAGGAACCGCGGCATACCAAGTCGCAATTCCCCAGTGATCCATTGTGCCTTGAGATCCTCATACGGTGTGGCGGTGGGATCGATATTGATGAAGTTCCCGTGGTACCAACTGAGATCGTAGGCCGCACGAGCCGCCACCTGCACGCCTTGGACCGCGCGGTCGAAGCGCAAATCCGCGTAGAGGCGCCGGTCGTGGTTGTAGGTGCCGTAGACCGGCTGCGTGTCGTAGGCCCCGGTGGGCATGTATTTCTTCCGGTCGTTGTAGCCGGCGCGTAGCGAGAACGAACCCAGCCGGCCGACCAGGTCGGCGTGTGCCGCCCATTCGCCGTCGGCGCCGAGAACCGTGATCGGCGTACCACCGGTTTGCGAGGCGGGCCAGACAAAGCGGCTGTCTCCGTCGGATTCCATGCCAGCCAGACTGAGCATCAGCTCGGCATTGCCCTTGCGCGCGCTGCCAGTGGCGCGTCCCGAGAGCAGGCCCATGGTTCCCATCGCGGTGTTGATCGCCGCATGTTCGCCTTCGGCCGACCGGCGCGTGACCACGTTGATGACACCGAAGAGAGCACCGGTTCCGTAGAGCACCGACCCTGGCCCGCGCACGATTTCGATGCGGGCCACGTTGGCCAGATCGACATCGAAATCGTGTCCGACGTAGCCCTGGCCTGTGACAGCGTCGTTGATCGAGTGCCCATCGACCAACACCAGTACGCGATTGGTGTAGTCGCCAGGCGGCGAGAATCCGCGGAATCCAATCGATTCGTAGCTGCGGTCGTTCGAGGTGAAGGTGCCGCGGATGGCGGTGAGCGCCTCGGTGAGCGAGGTGTAGCCAAAGGCCGAAATTTCGTCGGCGGTCACGATGCTGACCGAAGCGGGCGCGGATTCGGAAGCGACGGCGGATTTGGTCGCTGCCGTGACCTCGGGGTCGGCATGGCCCAGGTAGGCATCGACGAAGGCGCGCTCACCTCTTTTCACCTCGACCGCAGCTCGAAAAGGCTGGCGTGCTTCTGCCAAGATCTCGATCTCGCGCAGGCCGGTGGGCACGCCATCAATGACCGTCGGGGCGAAGCCCGCTTCCTTGCCGTCGACGCGGATGAGCGCTCCGGTGATGTTGGAGCGCACGACCAGAATGCCGGTGGGGGCCACAGCGGGCGACAGCAGCACGTCGACCGGCAGGGCCGTGTCGGGAAGGACGTTCACCATCAGGCGTTCGCTTTGATATCCAGGCGCGGACACGAAGAACACGAACGGGCCGGGGAGAACCTTGATCGATCCGGGACCTTGGCGCAGGACCTCGCCGTCGAGAGTATCGCGCCGGATCTCTGTGGTGTCTGGCACACGCCGGATCTCGATTTCGCCATAGATGCGTTCCAGCGCAACGGAGAGCTTGATTTGCTTGCTCTTGACCGGCTCGGCCGCGAGCTCCACCGGCCGGTAGCCTTCGCGTTCGAGGATGATCTTGGTCGGCCCCGGGTGCAGTGCCAAGTTCTTGGGCGTGGTGCCGAGCGCGCCCAGATCGCGGCGTCCGGCGTAGATCGTCGCTCCGGGTGGCATGGTCTCGATCTCAAGCAGGGCCAGGTGGGGCCGCAGCTCTGCGATGGCTTCCTCGGCGGCTTTTTGCTCCTTCTCGGGCATGGCCTGATCGAGCAATGAAGACCAAGCGCGAAAGGCCTCGTCGTAGCGGCCAAGCCGGTCAAGGCAGCGCGCGATGTTGAATTGCACGTTGCGATTGGCGACCAGGCGATTGGACAGGTAGTAGGACGCGAGGGCGTCCTCGAAGCGCTTCTCCTGGTAGGCGCGGTTGCCGCGCAAGAAGTGGAACTGTGCTTCGTCCGCCTGGCCCGCCACGGGCAGCGGCGTGGCTGGGTCTGCTGCGTTGGCCGGAGGTGACCAAGCAAGACATGCAACCGCCAACGGGAGAGCGAGCGCGGATCTCATGGCTGTGGTGTGGCTAGCGTTCTATCTCGATGTCGGTGGAGTTGTCGCCAGAAGAAGGCCTTGCGCGTCTGCGCTTTGCCGAGGCAGGCGACTTGGTGGACACGGGCGTGGAGAATCTGGCATTGATGGCGAGCCCCGGCGCGGGCAGCGCGTGGATCTTTTCTGCCTCGAAGCCTTGCACGCGAAAGGTGAATTCGACAGGCTCGCCGATTTTTGCCGCCTTGAACGTGGTCGGGGTGGTGCCCACGAGAACGTCGCCCACGAAGACGCTGGCGCCGGTTGGCACGCTGTCGAGTCTGATCTCGACAGGCGCGGGAGCGGCAGGGGGTGGGGGAAAAGGCGTCGCGACTGGCGCAGGCGCGATGGGGACAGGTGCAGGTCCGGGCCGTGGTGGAACTGGCTTGTCCCGAAACGGCCCCAGGACATAGATGCCCGCGAGCACAGCGACGACCGCGCCCATCAGGGCCAGCCGGGTGCGCATCGGGCTGCGGGAATATCCGGTCTTGCCCGTCACCTGCTTGGACACCGCCGTATCGCCCAGGGTCTTGATCTCGGGCACGTTCGCCTGCGGCGCGAGCGGCAGGGGAACCGGCCGCAACCGGTCGTACTGCGCTCGCGCCAACGCTTCGCTGCTGGCCGCGGGGTTGCCTCGTGCCAGCTCCAAGCGCGAGTGCAGGACGGCCATCGATTCTTGGCGATCGGCGGGCGCCTTGGCCAGCGCCTGCATGATGACTGCTTCCAGGTCGCGCGGGAGATCCGGGCGGAAGGTGACCGGTGACACCGGCGGGTCGTTGATGTGCATGCTGATGACCGCATACACACCATCGCTGTCGAACGGCCGCCTGCCCGTGACCATTTCATAGAGGATCACGCCGAGCGAATAGATGTCGGTGCGAGCGTCGATGTCCTTTTGGCTCATGCACTGCTCGGGCGACATGTACAGTGGCGTTCCCAGGAGCGAGCCGGTGCGGGTCTTGTGCACCTGATCGAGGGTTCGGCGCTGTAGCTTGGCGATGCCGAAGTCCAGAACCTTGACCTGTTTCTTGCCCAGCCGGCGTGGATCCGCCACCAAGATTAGGTTGTCGGGTTTGAGATCCCTGTGCACCACATCGTGCGCGTGCGCGGCGGCCAGTGCCTCGGCGATCTGGCAGCCCCAGTCGATGGCGTCATTGATGGGCAGCGGTCCGCGAGCCAAGGCGTCCTTGAGGGCCTCGCCGTCCAGGAACTCCATGACGATGTAGGGTGTCCCGCCTTCGAGAACGCCCGAGTCGTAGATGTCCACGATGTTGGGGTGGCGGATGGCATTGGCCGCGCGCGCTTCCGTGATGAAGCGGCTGACGATCTGGGGATCCGCGGCATCGCTGGGGGTGAGCACCTTGACGGCCGCCAGTCGGCCGATGCCGGGATGCTCCGCCAGATACACCTTTCCCATCCCCCCTTCTCCGATGAGGCGCTGGATCTGGTAGTTGCCAATGCTCGTCCCGATCACGCTCGACAGGAAAGTATCATCTTAGGTCTTGTGATGCGCAACACGTGATTGTCCGGCGATCTTGACCTGGCGCAGGAGTGGATAGCTGTTGCAGATGGCCTCGTGCTGGTCACGCTTTGCTATAGTTCGCTGCAGCCCGTGCGTGGTCACAACGCAGCGTATGCCCTGGTGTCTGAAGTCGAGCCGCCAGACGCGACGGTTTCGACTTCTTTCGGGAAGCTCCCGCCTGACTCACGACAAACCGACGACGAACGACCCGCTCATGAACTGTTCCTTGCCTCACCTCGGTGTGCGCCTTCCCCTGCCCTGGTGGCCGGTGCTGCTTTGCATTGGCGCGAGTTGCGTGGATGTGACGCCGCCGTGGCAGCAGAGCGGCCGCCGGGACGCGAGCGATGTCTCCGCGGTTTGGTTGCCCGACACCGGAGTTGAAGATACCGGCGGCACACCCGGAGGAATGGCTGGAATCGGCGGGACGGGCGGTCTCGCCCTGGATGGACGAGGCGGTTCTGGTGGCGTGGAAGGGGAAGTTGGACTGCCCTCGACCGACGGTGAGGTTGATGTGTCCGTCGGGGACGCGCCGGTCGTCCTCGATGCGGGGCAGACGGGTTCGGTTGATGCGCGATCCGCCGGAGACGTCGGGCTCGACGGTTTTGGGGATTTGCCCCTCGGAGGCGGAGGCGCTGGCGGCTCGGGCGGCGATGCTCGGCGAGACGCCGGCAGTGGTGGGCAGGCAGGCAGCGGTGGAGCGATCGACAGGGGAGGCACAGGCGGCAGGGGCGGGGTGTCGACCAGCGGAGGCGCGACGGGCAGCGGTGGCGCAACGGCAGGAGAAACCGGAGGATCCGGCACCGGCGGTGCGACGGTCAGCGTGTGCGCGGCCTATCAGGGGGCGGACGGCGGCGTCGAGCCGGGCGTTGATGGTGGGCTCCCCCAGGGCCTCGTGGCCTACTACCCGTGCGATCAAGCCTCTGGCGTCACGTTGCCTGACCTTTCCGGCAAGGGCAGAAACGCAACCCTCAGCGGCAGTGTCAGTGGGACCGGAGGCACCACCGGGACGCCCGGCTACAGCTTCGCTCGCGGGCAGATCGGCGACGCTCTTTTCCTGACCAAGGCAAGCATGGGCTATGCGGCGCTGCCTGCCGGTATCCTCGCTGGCGCTTGCGAGATGACGGTGGCAACGTGGGTCTACGTCAACACCCAAGTCGCCTGGCAGCGCGTCTGGGACTTTGGCCGGGATTCGAACCTCTATATGTTCCTCACGCCGAGCAGCGGAGCAACTGACAGCGCCTTGAGGTTTGGGATCGCCATTGATGGCAGCGCCAGCGAGCAGACGATCGATGGCCAGGCTCCCCTGCCGGTCGGCCAATGGCAGCACGTTGCGGTGGTACTCGGCCCCGCCGGTGCGGTCCTCTATGTCAACGGGAGCCCGGTCGGCGCCAACCTCTCCATAACGCTTCGTCCGGCCGATTTGGGCAGCACCACGAACAATTTCATCGGCCGATCGCAGTTCGTCTGGGATCCCTATTTCGACGGGGCCATCGACGATTTCCGCGTCTACAACCGCGCACTTTCGGCCAGCGAGATCACGACGCTCTACGCGTACACGGGATCGTAGCGGTCGTCGGCCGGCGCGGGGCCGGCCATCGCGGTCAGGTGATCCTTACTGGACCCAATCGCTCGTGGCTTGCTTTGCCAGCCAGTTCTTGGTCAAGGTCCCGAAATCCGTCAGGGTCGTAAGCGAGCTGTCCGCGAACATGTTGGGCGTCCATCCGTTGTCGGTCACCCATGCGGTCCAGCTTGCTCCGGTGGTGTCGACGAATGTCTCGAAATCCGTACCGTAGGTTGCGACCGTGGTCCCGGCCACGCTGTCGCTGCTGTTGTTCATAATGTAGCCCCATTCGGTAATGAACACGGGCGCCTTCGATGCGGCATTGGTGACTTGTGTCTTGAATGTGCTGTTCCAGTTGCCTGGATAGATGTGCGCGGTGTACATCAAATTGCCGCCGGTCGGAGGATCACTGGCGGCGTCGCCGGGGTGTTGGTCGTAACTCATGGACGGAACAACAATGACGTTGTCGCGAGCGCCGGCACGAATGGTATCGATCAAGCCTTGGATCACCGGCTTGAAGCTGGCCCACGAGACGGTTGAATCAATGGGTTCGTTGAAGGGCTCGAAGATGACGTTGCTGTAGTTGGCGAATTTTGGCGCCACGTCGGCCCAGAAGGTCTTCGCGTCAGCCGCAGAGGTGCCACTTGCGGCATTGTCGATCTGGTGATGATCGATGATGACGTAGAGGTTCTTGCTGGTGGCGTAGTCCACGGCGGGCTTGAGCACTTTGCTGACGTAGTCAGCCGCGTTCATGGGCGCTGTGGCCGTGCAGCTGGCTGTCGGTCCAGTGCCGACCGGGTAGGGTAGGGGCGAGCAGTACGGAGACCCTAGGTTGTAGTCGATCTTGGGATACACCGGCAGGCGCACGACGTGGCCTTGCACGCCTGCCGTCGCTATCTTGTCCATGCGGGCGGTAATTCCCGCGACGCTGTTGCCATTGTAGGAATACAGTGGGCCGATATCGATCAGCGACGAGCCGCGCAGAATGACCTTCTTGCCGTTTGCCTGCAGCTCGGTGCCGCTGACGGTGAGGGGAGGCAGGCCGCCCGTGCTTCCGCCGACGCCGGTGTTTCCGCCGGTGCCCGTGCTTCCGGCGACGTTGGTGTTTCCGCCGGTGCTGGTGTTGCCCCCCGAACCACCGGCGCCGCCTGCACGTCCGCCCGACCCTGCGCCGCCTCCGGTCGCGGAGTTTCCCCCACCGCTTGTTCCGCCGCCGGCCTTCGTGCCAGCGGTTCCGCCCGGGCCGGTCGTATTTCCGCCCGACCCTGCGCCACCGTCAGTGCCGGTGTTTCCGCCGCCGGTCGTGCTGCCGCCGGTTACCTGTGTGCCGCCGCTCCCGGGGCTGCCCCCGCTGCCGGCACTTCCGCCGCTTCCAGCACCGCCCACGCTGCCGATCCTGCCGCCGGTGCCGCTGCTCTCGCCTGTCCCGCCGCTGCCACCCGTCTGCCCGCTACCACCGCCGTTGCTTTGTAGGCAGGCGAACATGAACGTAGTGCTCAGAACCACAACACTTGCAAGCGCATTGCTCATTGGGTGACCCTTCTGCGATTGGTTGGTTGTTTTGGGCTCTTGGCTCACCGCCTGGATTCGACAGACGACATGCCTTGAACACAGGCGCCGACCCATTCGGGAAGTACGAAACAGGGCAGAAGGAGGGACAGATGGTGTTCAACTCTGGATTCGTTGGGCTAGACTGCACCGACCGCCTCGATCGAATGCGGCGGTCTCGATCAACCTCCGGAGGACATGTGACTCTCAACGTCTTGCGAATCTCGGCACTCCTTGCTTTGACCACCGTAGTCGCATGTGGCTCGTCACCCAGCCATGGCTCGGGCGGGGCCGTGGGCACCACCTTCCCGGACAGCGGTCAGGGCGGAAACGTTGGCCTGGATGGCGGCCCGAGCGGGACCCCCGTCTGGCCAGGTCAGCCGGGCATCGACGGCGGAGCGTGGATTCCGTCACAAGCCTGCTACGACAAGGCCGTTGCGCTGGTCGAGTTGCTGACGCCTGCCCAATGCTTCGGCCAGATGACCACCGTCGACAGCAGCGGCCTGACGGTGGGCGAGGCCACCTCGGCGTTCCTCGGCTCGGTCTTCAGCGGCGGAGGCTCGGATCCAACCAGCGCCACCACGGGAGCGATCAGCAACCTGATCGCCGACTGGTCCGCCTTGATTTCTTCGTACCTCAACGTCGCCAAGGGTTTCAATCCTCACGCCGGGCTGCTCTATGGCCTCGACTCGGTACACGGCAACAACAACATCGAGGACGCTGTGATCCTCCCGCACAGCATCGGCATCGGGGCCTCGCGCAGCCTGGCCCTGGCCGAGCAGGTGGGGCGCATCACCGCGCTCGAGATGTTGGGCGTGGGCGCCAACTGTGCTTTCCACCCGGCGGTCGCGGCCGCGCAGGACGAGCGTTGGGGCCGCACCTATGAAACCTTCGCCGAGAAGCCTGAATTGACCGGCCCGATGGGCGCGGCGGTGATCAAGGGTCTGCAGAACGGGAAGCTGGGCAGCCCGCAGAGTGTGCTCGCCTGCGCCAAGCACTATGCGGGCGACGGGGTCACCGACGGTGGCAAGAACGCGGGCAACGTCACGACGCTGGACGAGGCCACCTTCCGTCGGTTGGCCATCGAGCCCTACCGCCCGGCCATCGAGTCCGGCGTCGGCTCAATCATGGTCAGCTACAGCAGCTACCAGGGGACCAAGATGACCGCCTCGAAGCATTGGCTGACCGACGTGCTCAAGGGCGAGCTCGGCTTCCAGGGCTTTCTGGTCTCCGACTGGGATGCCGTGAGCCAGTTGCCCGGCTCCTGGAATGACCAGGTCAAGACCGCCTTCAATGCCGGGCTCGACATGGCGATGTTGTCCCATAGCAGTGGCGCCCATACCGCCGCGAATCTCGCCAGCACCTTGTCCGCCTTGGTCACCTCAGGCGACATTCCGGTCGACCGAATCAAGGACGCTGTCCGTCGCATCCTGACCGTCAAGTGCGAGATGGGGCTGCTCGACGCCGACACGACCATCGATCCGGCGCTGACCACGGCCATCGGCTCGGCAGAGCATCGTGCGGTGGCGCGCGACATGGTTCGCCAGTCGCTCGTGCTGCTCAAGAACGACGGGACCTTGCCGCTATCCAAGACGCTTGCGCGGATTCACGTCACCGGTAGCGGGGCGGACTCTCTGGCCAAG
>PMLH01000414.1 GCA_003159055.1 Myxococcales bacterium | reverse complement strand
GCCCGAGGGCATGGGCGATGGGCGGGGCGAGGTGCGGCGCTCGGTCGAGGAGGCTCTCGATTCGCTGCGAACCGCCTTGCTCCTGCACGGCCCGAGCGTCGCCGCCCTCGTGTGTGAGCCGCTCATGCAGGCCGCAGGCGGCTTCAACTTCTATCCCGCGGCGTACCTGCGCGAAGCACGGCGCTTGTGCGACGAGCACGACGTGCTGCTGATCTGCGATGAGGTGGCGACGGGATTTGGCCGCACCGGATCGCTGTTCGCGTGTGAGCAAGCGGGAATCACGCCCGACATACTCGTGCTCGGCAAGGGGCTCGGCGCCGGCTACCTCGGGCTTTCGGCCACACTGGCCACCGGGAAGGTCTTTCGCGCTTTTCTCGGCAAGGAAGACGGCAAGGCCTTCATGCACGGGCCGACCTTCATGGGCAACGCGCTGGCGTGCGCGGTGGCGCTTGCGGGCATCGCCATCTTCGAGCGCGACGGTTACCTCGACAAAGTCCGGCGCATCGAACAAGTGCTGCGTGAAGAGCTGCTCGGCATCTCCGCACCGTCGGTCCGGGAGGCGCGGGTCTTCGGCGCGTGCGGGGTCATCGAGGTGCGCGAGCCGGCGGCATGGCGAGGGCTACAAGATTTCGCCGCCCACCGCGGGGTTTGGCTGCGCCCCTTTGACAACGTGGTCTACACCATGCCCGCCTACGTGATGGACGAATCCGATTTGCGCAAGGTTTGCCAGGTAATGCGCGCCTGGTTTGCACAAAGGTAGAACCTCTGCTCGCCCGACGGACCAAACCGCGCTAGGTCTTTCCGAGACAATCGATGGCCAGCGCCACATCGCTCCTCCGCAATCGCAACCTGTTCCTGTTCTTGTGCGCGCGGTTCTGCTCGGCCATGGCCATCATGATGCTGAGCGTGGCGGTCGGTTGGCAGGTCTATGGGCTCACCCACAGCGCATTCGCACTCGGCATGGTCGGGCTGGCGCAGTTTCTGCCCGCGTTCTTGTTCAGCCTGCCGGGCGGCCTTGCCGCCGATCGCTTCGACCGGCGTGGCGTCCTGTTGACGTCGTTCGGGGTGGAAATCGTCGTGGCGGGCAGTCTCCTCGCGTTGTCCTTGCATCCTTCCCCGAGCGTCAAGTGGATCTTCGTCGTCATCGCCTTCATCGGTGCTGGGCGCGCGTTCATGTCGCCCGCCAACGGTTCAATGCTTCCATTTCTTGTGCCGCCGGAGCAGTTCGCGCGCGCGGTAGCCTGGAATTCCACCGCCTTTCAAACCGCGACCATCGCCGGTCCCGCGCTCGGGGGCATTCTCTACGCGCTCGGCGCGGACTTCGTCTACGGAGCCGCGACGGGCGTCTTGCTGATTGGCTTCTTTTGCATCGCTGGCGTGCGCGGTCGCTGGAGGGTTCCGAGCAACTCGGCGGGCTGGAACGGGGTCCTCGAAGGCGTGCGTTTTGTCTTCGCGAAGAAGGCGATCTTGGGTGCGGTGTCGCTGGACCTTTTTGCGGTGCTGCTGGGCGGTGCCACCGCGCTTCTGCCCATCTACGCGCGCGACATTTTGCACACGGGGCCGTGGGGTCTCGGAATCCTGCGCAGCTCGCCGGCGATCGGGGCGGCGATGGTCGCGGTATGGTTGGCCCACTTTCCGATTCGCAGTCGGGCTGGGCGGCGCATGTTCGCGTGCGTGGCGCTGTTTGGCGTGTGCACCATGGTATTCGCGCTTTCCAGCAGCTTCTGGGTCTCGATGCTTGCGCTCGTGGTGTTGGGCGGCGTCGACATGGTCAGCGTGGTGGTGCGCGGGACGCTGGTGCAGGTGTCGACCCCCGATGCGATGCGCGGCCGAGTGAGCGCGGTGAGCATGCTTTTCATCGGCGCATCCAACGAGCTGGGCGAATTCGAATCAGGGCTGACCGCAGCCTGGCTTGGGACGGTACCAGCCACCGTTCTCGGCGGCGTGGGCACGCTGGTCGTCGTCCTGCTCTGGTGGCGCTTCTTCCCGACCCTGCGGCGTGCGGATCGGCTGGAAAGCGCGGTGGAATAGCCGAAGCGGCCGACATTGGACTTGCCCACACCCTGGCAGTGTGCAGGATTGCGACCGTGCCGGTTTCTCATTCCAGATTGCATCGCACGCGAACCCAGCCGCTTGTCGCGGTCTTCGCGCTACTCGTTGGTGCCGCCTTCACGCCCGCGGTTCCTGCCGACCACCGCAACGCCATCCTCATCTCGTGGGACGGGGCTTTGCGCGAGCACGTGAAGGCCGACCTGGCGAAGGGCAAGCTGCCCAACCTCGCGCGCCTCGTCGAGCATGGCTCACTGGTCGACATCGACGTGGTTGGCCACCAGACCGACACCAAGGCAGGCCACGCGCAGATGCTCACTGGCTACGATCCGCCGCTGACCGGCGTGTATTCCAACCTCAACTACCGGCCGATTCCACGCGGCTACACGATCTTCGAAAGGCTGCGCCAGGCGTTCGGCAGGGATGGCATCACGACCATCATGCTGACCGGGAAGGACCACAACTTGGGCTCGCAGGGCGCGGGACTGATTCGCGGCGCGGATCCCTTCTATTTTTCTCGCTCGGGAATCACGGTCTGGGATGGGGACCAAAATCGTCTGGCCAAGGTGGTCGGGACCAAAGCCGTCGAGTACGTCGACCAGTACGCCAGGAACGGGCGCTTCTTCCTGTTTGTGCACCTGCCCGACGTAGACGCCAACGGGCACGCGCACGGCGAAAGCTCCGCAGAGTATGACCGCGCTCTCGTGGAATGCGACCGCTGGCTGGGAGCGATTCTCGACCAGGTTTCGCGCAAGGGCATCGACGATCGCACCTTGGTGTACGTGACTGCGGACCACGGCTTTGAGGTCGGGGCTAAACAGCACGCGAACGCGCCCCACATTTTCTTGGGCACGAATGACGTTGGTCTTCGCAGCGGCCAGCAACGCGACATCGCGGCGACGGTTCTTTCCGCCATGGGCGTCGACGTGTCGAAGATCAGCCCGTCGCTGCCGGGCAAGCCACTGTGGTAGGCGGATCGGGGGCGATAGGTAGCGGGCGGGCGGGGTGAGTTGTCGTCAACGCGGCTGGTCGCAGCGGATCGGAACCGGCGCTGGCAGATCGAAACGCGGGTGGGCCGGGTCAAACAGGGTCGGGTCGTCAGGGGTGAGGGTGCCGCCGCGCTTGCGCAAGGCTACGGCGATTTCGTCGCGAATCGGCGGGCCGATTTCGAACGCGAAACCGGCGTCGGCGAAGAAGCCGTCGCCGCCGGTGGCGAGGAAATCGCTGGTGGCCAGGCTCAACATGGCGTGGTCGGGCAGCCGCGATCCATCGGGCCGGCTGAGGGTGACATCCAGGCCCTTCTCTTTGCAGCGCGCTTGCACGCGTAGACCCGAGAGCGAAACCAGCGATGAGCTGCGGCCCAGACTGCGCGCGAGGAGCTTGCGGAATTCGCCAGCCGAGACCTTCATGGAGGCGTAGGCGTTGTCGAAGGGAAAGACTTCGTACAGACGGCCGAACGTCAGTGGCCCAGCGGGAAGCCCCGCGCGGATACCACCGCCGTTGATCATACTTACGGTGGTGTTCCTTGCGGTGGTGGCCGGCTGTGCCGCACGCATCAGATCGGCGAGCAAATTGCCGAGCGCGGTCTCTTTCGACCGACTGTGGGGCATGGGCCGCAGGACCTCGACGCCCAGGCGCTCTTCGCCCTTGCCCTCGGCCGCAGTGAACGCGGGCGCAAGCAGGGCGGCCAGTTGCTCGTCCCTCTCGACCGGCCGGTCGAGGTACGTGCCGGGCTGGCAGGTCTCGGCCGCGCTCGACGGACAGATTTCGCGGGGTGTTTCGAGGTGCGAAACCACGACTCTTCCGCTGGCGCGGTCCACGGTCAGGTCGATGCGACCGAACGCGCGGCCATCGGAATACGACTGGATGATGGGAATGCCGGACACCCGTTGCGCGATTGCTTGATGGGTATGCCCGGCCACGATGGCGTCGATGCTGTGTTTGGGCAGCCGAGCCGCGATGGAGAAGATCTCGCTGTGGGCGTCGCAGGATTCGAGGGCATCCGGGTTCGCGAAATCCTTGCAGGCGCCGCCTTCATGAGCGACGGCGATGACCACCGTCGCGCCTCGGGCGCGCAGGCGCTTTGATTCGCGAGCGATGCTTGCCGCCAAGGGCAAGAAGTCGAGGTTGGCCACATTCGCCGGCAGCGACGAGTGCGGGGTAGTCGCCGTGACCACGCCGACGATGCCCACCTTCACCCCGTCGGCATCGATCAAGGTCGATGGCAGAACATTCGGCCAAGCCACGGGCCTATGCGAGGCACGGTCGACCATGTTGGCGGCCAGGAAAGGGAAATGCGCCTGGGCCGCGCGCGCTTTCAGCGCCCCCTGTGGGTCGTCACCCGGCTTTGCGGGCGAAGGCGCGGGACCTTGGGGGCCGAAGTCGAATTCGTGATTGCCGATCGCTGCCGCGCTGTAGCCGAGGGCATTGTAGTCACCCACCACCGGCGCGCCCTCGGCCAGG
>PMLH01000487.1 GCA_003159055.1 Myxococcales bacterium | reverse complement strand
AAGGATCTCGCTGGTCACGAGGTGAAAACCGCGTGGGCGGGATCGGAGCTTGACGATGGCTTGGTGGAACAGCACGGGCTGGAACGCCTTCTCGCGCGTCCAAGGTCCATTTGTAAAGGGGGAGTTCGCGGGAAGAAAACCTCTCCCGCGTGGGTTCTACGCGTAGGATCACGTTTTGCCGCCCAAGTGGCGCAAGGAACCATAGGATGACTCAAATGCGCAAAATGACATTACTGTCTTCGACAGGGGTTGGAATCGTGGGATTGGCTCTGGGTCTCGGGCTTGGACTACGCGCCACCCCCAGCGCTTCGGCGCAGGCGCAGCCACAGGCGGCCATCACGCCGAAAACCCAGGTTCCGCAAGAGGCGCGGTCGCTCTCACAAGCCTTTGCCAGCACGGCTCGCGCGCTCCGCCCCAGCGTGGTTCGTTTGGACATCGAGCTGGAGGCTCCGAAGATTCGTGACCGGCATATGCGGGGCGATGATGTGCCGCCGGACATGGAGCGCTTCTNNATCGACGGCGCCGGCAACATCATCACCAACAGCCACGTGGCCGAGCGGGCTGCGAAGGTGAACGTCATCTTTGCCGATGGTCGGGAATTCCCGGCGAAGGTCGTCGGACTGGATCCGAAGACTGACATTGCAGTGGTGCGCCTGGAGAACCCCCCGCCTGGCCTCGTGGCCGCTCGCCTTGGTGATTCCAACCCACTTGAGGTTGGCGAGTGGGTTTTGGCCATCGGAAGCCCGCTGGGGCTCGACCAGAGCGTCACCGCCGGCATCATCAGCGGCAAGGGCAAGGTCACGCGCAACGTCCACATGTCAGGCGAACGCATGCGCGAGTACATCCAGACGGATGCCAAGATCAATCCCGGCAATTCGGGCGGACCGCTGGTCAACCTGCAAGGCGAGGTGATCGGCATCAACACCCTGATCAACGTCGGCCCTGGCGGCGCCTACGGGTTCGCGATTCCTATCAATCAGGCACGTCAGATGGCCAAGGCCATCATCAGCGAAGGCCGGGTTCGCCATGCGTGGCTGGGCATCGGCATCGGCGACGTCAAGGATGGCGTGAAGCTGGGCGATGACGGCGAGCCCGAGAAAAAGGGACAGGACAAGTCCGGTAAAGGGCAGCCCACCAAGGCAGCGTGGGTCAGCCGTGTGATGCCGTCGAGCCCGGCGGACAAGGCTGGCGTGCGCGTCGGTGATGTCCTCACGCAGATCGACACGCAGAAGATCGAAGGCGCGGCCGACGTGGTCGACTACGTCGCCGCCCAGAAGGTCGGTAACAAGGTCACGCTGGCCTACCTGCGTGACGGCAAGTCGGGCAAATCCCAGGTGACCCTGGGCGAATTGCCCGCCAATCCCTACGCTGCGGCCGATCCGCAGGTGCAGAAAGAGGACAAGATCGGTGTCAACCTGCAGTCGCTCACGCCGGAGATGTCGAGCTATCTCGGCCTCGGACGCGACGCGAAGGGCGCGGTCGTGACCGATGTCGAATCCGACAGCCGTGGAGCGAAAGCCGGGCTGCGACCCGAGGACGTCATCGTCGAGATTGATCGCAAGCCGGTCACCAGTGCCGAAGAAGCTGCGCAGGCCTTGCATGCGGGCGGCAAGGCGGCGCATCTGTTGAAGATCCGCCGCGGGGGCGCGTCGCTCTTTATCACCGCGCCGTGACTCGCCGTCGCGCCGTGACCCCAACTATCCGCTGATCGACTCTTCCGGCATGGACTTGGGCAGGTCGAGCGTGAAGATCACGCGCGCATCTGCCCAGGTTGATATGCCGAGGCTGCCGCCCATCATCCGCACGATCTCCCGCGCCGACCAAAGCTGGACCGCCAAGCGGTCGTAGTCCGATTCGCTGGATTCGCCGTAGGCCAGGCTGCGCACGCGTTCGCCGCTGTCGGAAAGTGACGGGGCATGCGGAAGCGTGAATTCCAACCGGATGCGGACGAAATGCACGAGATCGTCGATGCGAAGACTAACCTGGGAATCGAAGCCCTGGTCGCGCGCGGTCTGGAGCAGGGAACAGAAGAGGCGTCCAACGCGCAGTCGGTCCCACCGCCCCACCACCGACTTGGGGCCTTCCAATTTGATGGCAACCTTGTTCTCGGATGGATCGTCGTTGGTCTCGGCGATGGCACTGCGCGCAGCCTCGATGATGTCCAGTTGCTCCGGGCGAAGCACGACCTGCATCTGGACGAAGCCCGCAATTTCGTCCAGACCGCGCGACAGTCGCGTCATCGCGGCCAAGTGTTCGCTGCAGGCCTCAAAGGTGTCGTCACCGGGGACCAAGCGTTGACCGCGGCTCAGGCCCTCCAAATGGCTGCACATGGCGGGCAGGGGACGAGCCAGCCAGCGGGCGGCGGTGACAATCAACCGGTCGCGAGCCTCGACGGCGCGCCGCAGTCCCGCGATTTCCTTGCGGTAGACAGCGTCACGCTGGCCAACCCGCGAGCTCTCGACGATGAGCGCCGCACTCTGCGACTCCATGACCTCGCTCTTGCTGGCGGTCTGCAAGATGCTGGCGGCCATCCACTCGACGCGATCGAGAGCTTCGTCGGGCTCCCTCGACCCGCACGGAAAGCTGAAGAAAGGATTGGGGCAGACTCGCCCGCCGACGATGGCGACTTCATGGGAGCACAGGGCGAGCTCAAGCAGAGCTGGCTCGGTGTTTGTTTGGTCGAAGATGCACAGCCCGGTGGCGTGGGAGTCGAGATAGAGGCCCGACAGCCGTCGCTCAAAGCTGGCAAGCTGTGCCTGGTTCATGCCTGCTCGTGCGCCGACGGTTCCAGCGACTCGCAAACCGGTGTAGCCCTCGGTCCGAGCCGACATCGCAGCGGCCCGAATCGCGGCGGTCTGACTTTCCAAGTCGCCAGCGCCAGTCGGCAGCGTCCAATTGACGAGCTGTAGGGCAGTTCTCTCGCGCAGCGCGGAGACAGGGACGCCTCGCGCCTCAAGGTGAGGTGAAGCGGCCGAGAATTCGCCGGCGGCGCCCCAATAGAGACAGCGCTCGCCACGGACGATGCCGCCCAAGATGAAGCTGGCCAGGGCGTCGTACTTCTCTTCGGACGTCTTGTGCGAAAGACAGACGTGTCCGCCCGGTTTCAGGGACTGAAAATCATGTGGGGCTTCGCTTGTCCTCACGCCCATGGGTCCACAGTTGATGCGATCCGCCGTCATGGCGGCCGCAGCAAGTCATGTTGCTGGAACACCAGACCAAGCTGTTCAATTATCGAGGGATCGGCTGCGCCCCGTCAAGCAGGTTTCTCGATTGTTTCTGGTGTGACCTGCGCAGCCGCTGCTTCACGAGACGACTCCCCCATGGTTTTTGTCGCTTGGGGAGCGTCGATGATGGTCAGCTGGCGCAACCATCGCCCGTCCGTTCGAGTGCTTTTTTCGACCAACTCGATCAAGCAGCGCACGGCCGGATCGGGCTTGACGAGGTCCAGATCCCGGCCGGGGATCGCGATGGCCATGCTCTCGGCGCCGATCCCGCGGGCCGCGGCGAGGGCACATTCGAGCGTCGCCCGGCAGGCACCGTCGCCGAATGCGTCGCTGGGACCCGCTCCGATCCCCAGAATACGACGCCAGGGAACCCTTCCTGTGACGAGCAGAAGCTTCTCGCCCGCGGAGCCGGAGACACGACCTTCTCGAATCATCTGAGAGATCTTGCCGCACAGCCGCCAATCGAGCAGACCGGCTGCGCCACGAAGGGGACGAACGTCGCTCCAAATTGGGACGACCAGAACGTCGCCCCCGGGACCGCGGTCCCAGCGGTGCAGATCGACGGGAAGGAACGTGATGGGCGAGGGGAAGAGGCCGCTCATGGTGGAGCCCGCACGTCGACCTCAGCCTCGCTGGCCCAGAAGCTCCAGGGCTGAGTCGAGCAGTCCGTTGACGAACGCGGGCGCCTCTTCTGCGCCGAAACGCTTGGCCAACTCGATAGCCTCGCTCAGCGCGACCCGCGCGGGAGTTTCTTTGCGGTGGCCAAGCTCGTACACGGCCATGCGCAGGATGGTGCGGTCTACACGGGCCAGACGCTCGACCCGCCACTTGCGCGACAGCTTGGCCAACACGTCGTCGATTTCCCCTCGATAAGCGCATACCCCGCTGATCAGGTCGAGGGCCAGCTCTTCGTCGAACGGCGCAACCGGGGCGGCGTCGTTTTCGAGCCGGTAGCCGGACACCGGCTCGGGTGTGAGATCGGTCTCCTCTTCAGGAACACCGAACTGATGGAGATGCGACGCCAGTGACGCGGCAGGGTCAAGCGTATCGGCTCCGTCCAGTGCGTACAGCACCTGCATGGCGACGCATCGGGCGCGGCGGCGAGGGGTCATTTCCTGCGTGTCTTTACGGTGCTCGGCGCTTCGCCCTTGCTGTCGCCGGCGAGCGCTGCGTAGAGGTTTGCCATTTCGATGGCGGCCATGGCGGAGTCAGAACCGCGGTTGCCACTCTTGCTGCCCGAGCGTTCGATGGCCTGTTCGATGCTGTCGCAGGTGAGAACGCCGAANNGCGCGTGACCTGGTTGACGATGACATCGAAGTGGGGCGTGGCACCGCGGATCACGACGCCGAGGCAGACCAGCCCGTCGAACTTCCCTGAATCCGCCACGCGCCTGGCCAGCCCCGCCAGCTCAAACGCGCCCGGGCAGCGAAAGACTTCGATGGCGTCGTCGTCGGCACCGGTCTTGGCGAACGCGTCCAGCGCGCCCTCGATCAACTTGTCGGCGATGAATTCGTTCCAGCGCGAAGCGATGATGGCAAAGCGCTTGCCCTTTGAGCTCCAGGTACCTTGATGAGTGTGTGGCATTTACCGAGCCTCTCTTTCGCGCAGCGAGACGCTCACAGCAGGTGTACCGCTTGGAACGCATTCGACAATCTGTATACCGTATCCCTCGATGCCGGCCAGCCGCCGGCGTGGATTGTTCGTCAGCAAGCGGATTGATCGAATCCCGAGCTGAACCAGAATCTGTGACCCAAGCCCTATATCACGAAGCGGTGTCCCGGTAGGATCATTGTCAGCTGCGGATGGACCTAGCTCGTATGCCAAAGAGCGCCCGCCGCGTGGCAGGATGTACAGCATTACGCCGCGCCCTTCGCTTTCGATGCGTTGGAGCCAGTCGCTGGCTGGCAGATTCGGGCTGGGCTGCCCGAGGGAAAACAAGTCGCGAAGAAGGCTGGCCACCTGCACGCGCACCAAGACCGGCTGCCCGTCGGCCACGTCGCCCAAGCAAAGCACCAGATACTCAGCGTCGTCCACGTCGCTGCCGAAAAGATAACCACGATAGGTGGCACGCAGACCGTGGCCGCGTGGGCGAATTTCGGTTTCCGCCAAGCGCCGCACGAGTTGCTCCTGCGAGAGGCGATAGTGGATGAGGTCGGCGATCTGCACGATGCCGAGGCCGTGACGGGCGGCGAAGGTTTCGAGGTCGGGCACGCGGGCCATTTCTCCATCCTCGCGCATGATTTCGCAGATCACGCCCGACGGCGTGCGACCCGCCATGCGGGCCAGGTCGACGGAGGCCTCGGTGTGCCCGGAACGCACGAGCACGCCGCCGCGCCTCGCCCGCAGCGGGAAGATGTGTCCAGGCGTGACCAGCTCGTCCGGTTTGGCATCCGGCGCAACAGCGATGCGGATGGTGTGCGCACGTTCGCGGGCCGAGATGCCCGTGCTGATGCCGTCCCTGGCATCGACGCTGACTGTGAAGGCGGTGCCGTGGGGCGAACGGTTGTCGTGGGTCATCATCGGCAGGCGCAGGCGGTCGATGCCATCTTCGCTCATCGCCAGGCAGATCAGGCCGCGGCCGTGACCAGCCATAAAATTGATCGCCTCGGCAGTGACCAGATCCGCAGCCATGGTCAGATCGCCTTCGTTTTCGCGGTCAGTATCGTCGACGACGATTACCATTTTTCCGGCGCGGATGTCTTCCAGCGCCTGGGTCACAGAAATGTGCGGGCTAGGGGGCATGGGTCCTTTCGATGAAGCGGGCCACTTGCTTGGCGATCATGTCGGCTTCGAGATTGACATAGGCTCCGGGGCGAATCTCGCCCAGCAGCGTGACTTCGAGGGTGTGAGGAATCAGAAGGACTTCGAAGGTGCTTGCTTCGACGTGGTTGACCGTGAGGCTGACGCCGTCGACGGCGATCGAGCCTTTCTTGAACAGGTATGCCGCGATTTCTTCGGGGGCTTTGATGCGCAGGGCGAGGGTGTCGCCTCGCTTGTTCGCGCTCTCGACGCGGCCAGTGCCGTCGACGTGGCCGCTGACCATGTGGCCGCCGAGCGAATCGCCGAGGCGCAGGGCTTGTTCGAGGTGGACGTGCGCGCCGGGGCCGAGCGAGCCCAAGGTCGTGCACGCAAGCGTCTCGGGTCCGATGTCGGCTTGAAACGTTGACGGGCGGCCCGGTCGCCTCGCGACGATGGTCAAGCAGGCGCCGTTGACGGCGATGCTGGCGCCAAGCGGCAACTTCCCGACTGGCAAATCCGTCTTGACCGTCAGTCGCCGCGTGCCGCGCGTGCTTGCCCGCAAGGATTCGACCTTGCCGAGACCTTCGACGATGCCAGTGAACACGAGATTGGACCTGTTTGATTTCTATGATGAGTGACGAGCTTTGCCAGGTTCGATGACGTCGGCGGTGAAGAGGACGTCGGAACCGAGTTTTTCAATCTCAAGTGGACCAAGCCTGGCAGGATTTTCCCAGTCAAGTCCGAGACTTTCTACGATGGGGACACCACACCCGACAAGGCGCGGCGCGAGAAATACTGCCACGGAATCGACCAGACGCTGCCTTATGAAAGCGCCGTGAATCCGACTGCCGCCCTCGACCAGCAGCGACTGCACCTCGCGCGTGGCCAGGGCGTGCAGCAGGGACGCAAGCGCGACGTGGCCATCCTTGTCCGGCGGAAGAAACAGCACCTCGGCACCTACGGCCTCGAGGATCTTCTGTCGCGAACGCAGCTTGGGACTTGCGCCGCGAGGTTGGGCGGCGACGATCAGCGGTGGCGCGTGATCGCGCGATGGCCGCAAGAGCGAGGCCTTGGCCGGCGTGCGCAGCCGGCTGTCGAGCACGACGCGGAGTGGAAGGCGGCCTGGCTTGGAGTGCTGGCCCATCCGGACGGTCAGCAGCGGATCGTCGGCCAGAACGGTGTCCACGCCGACCAGCACGGCGTCGTGCTCGGCGCGCAGACGATGCGCGCGTGCCCGGGCCTGGGCGCCGGTGATCCAGCGCTTGTTCCCCTTGCGTTGGCTTTCTCGGCGGTCGCCGATGAAGCCGTCAAGGGTCGCCGCCACCTTCAAGGTCACCCACGGTTTTTGCCTGCGCACCCAGGCGAAGAATGCGCGGTTCTGCCGACGGCATTCCTCCCTCAGGCAGCCGGCTGCGACTTCAAGCCCCGCACGTCGCAAGATCGCGACGCCTCGACCGCTGACCAAGGGGTTCTCGTCGCAGCAGCCAACCACGACGCGACGGACACCGGAGCGAAGAATGGCCTCGGTGCAGGGGCCGGTGCGGCCGTGGTGGCAGCACGGCTCGAGCGTCACGTAGAGGGTTGCGCCGGGCGCGCGCATACCGAGCTTGGCGAGCGCGACGATTTCCGCGTGCGGAAGCCCGGCCCGACGGTGAAACCCGCGCGCCAGAACCTTGCCGCCCTTGACTACAAGCGCGCCGACGACAGGGTTCGGATGCGTGGTTGCTCGACCGCGTTCGGCCAAGCGCAACGCCTGGCGCATGAAGTGGCGATCGATGTCGTCAGGCGTGCTCTTCACGAGCCCTCCGCCTTCGAGCGGATGAGTCGCTGGACCTCGTGCATGATCTCGCCGGCGTCCTTGAAGGGAAGGTAGACCGAGGCAAAACGCAGGTAGGCGACGTCGTCGATGTCGCGCAGCCGCGACAGCACGGCGTCTCCGATCTTGGACGACGGAATTTCCTTGTCGGCCATGTCGCGCAGACTGCGCTCGATCTCGTCGGCGACCTCTTCGATGCGTGCAGCAGAGACGGGACGTTTGTCGCATGCCTTGTGCAATCCCGCGACGACTTTGGCCCGGTCGTAAGGCTCGCGTCGGGCGTCCTTTTTGACCACCATCGGCAGCGCCTCGTCCACGCGCTCGTAGGTGGTGAATCGCTTGCCGCAGCCGATGCATTCGCGGCGGCGTCGAATGAGCTGCTCGTCGTCGGACGGACGCGTGTCGACGACCTTGTCTTCGGTGGCAGAGCAGAACGGGCAGCGCATGGGTGAGATCCAGTCGCTGTTCTATCACCAAGCGCGATGACGCGTGTGCGGTCGCCCGGGATGAACCGCAAGAATCGCAAAGGCACACCGTGTCAATTGATTATTAGTATGTTAGTAATGCAACATACGTACTCTCATACTGTTGTTGTGTGATCTCCGTCGCAGAACGACCCATTTGAAGGTCTGCGGGACAGGAAATCATGTACTCCGGTGTGGCACAAAATGGCCTGCGCTCCGATACTGTAGAGTCTTGACAGAGCCGGCCAGAGACGTAGTCTGATGCCTCGCGGGCGCCACAGACAATTCGGTTGGGGCGAGCCGCAAACAGGAGAGGCAGTTAGAGATAGTTGGAGGTNNAAGTGATGCAAAGGGGTACGGGTTCATTGCGCGGGACGGGGAAGATGATGTCTTCGTCCATTACTCCGCAATTGAAGCCGAAGGGTACCGGTCGCTGAGCCAGGGGCAAACCGTCGAGTTTGAAATCACTCGCGGCCCCAAGGGACTGCAGGCAACCAACGTCAAGATGCAAGAAGCGCAAATCCCAAGCTAGTCCCAAAAGCAAGGAGCCCCTTTGGGGGGGCTTCCTTGGGCAGACCGAACGGCCGACACCGACAAGGTGTTCGGCCGTTCCAGTCAGTCCTCGGATTGCCACGACATCTGGATGTCGGCGCCGAGCTCGGCGACCACGCGTTCGCGGAACTGCTTCTTGAGCTTCTCCGCGATCTGCCCCATCCGCTGTTTGGAAACGCCGTAACGGTCACCAAGGGCAGCGAGCGGGACTGGTTCGTTCGAGGGGGATGCCAGGTGCTCGCGCCAGATCGCGCGTTCCCGTTCGTCGGGAAGCTTGCTCTCAAAATCGTCCATCAGACGACGAACCGCCGCCGCAAGCTCGCTGCGCGCGGCCAGATCCTCCGGGGATGCTTCCCGGCGCGACAGTCGCTCGGACAGCGAAACCCCTTCATCGTCGGGACGCGGGTCCAGTGAAACCTCACGCGACGCCAAGTGACCCGACACTTCGACCACGTCGGCCTCGTCGANNCGGCCGGCGCGCGTGTTGCCGACGTGGATCAGCCGCGCGTTGGTCATCAGGAAGCGCAGAACGTAGGCTCGGATCCAGTACGCCGCATAGGTGCTGAAGCGTGTGCCGACCTCGGGATCCCAGCGGCGGACGGCCTCCATCAGGCCGACGGAGCCCTCTTGAAACAGGTCGAGCACGTTGAGCCAGGCTTGCCGGTACTGGTACGCGATCGCGACCACAAGGCGAAGGTTGTGCACGACCAGCCGGCGGGCGGCTTCGAGGTCGCCCTGGCCGCGCGCAGCTCGGCCGAGCTCGCGTTCTTCATCTTCGTCGAGACGCGCGTTCCGGCGAGCTTCCTCAACGAAGCGTCGCACCGGATCGCGGTACGTGACGAGGTGCTTTTCGGACGGCAAGAGAATGCGGTCGAGCGCAGTTTCCTCGACGGTCGCCGGCTCACTGGATGCTTCGTCGACGATGTCGTCTCCGGCATCCGCTTCGTCGGTCTCGACAGCGGTGTTGTCGGCAGCGCCAGCGGGCGACATCGCCGCAGCCTCAGTGTTCTTTCTGGCGCCAGCTTTCCTCATCGGGCTAGCTCGGAAGCGCCCTCAACAAAGCGTCGTTTTGCTCGGCCGTGCCGATGGTGATGCGCAGCTTGTCCAACAGACCGGGCTTCTCGAAAAAACGCACCAGGATACCTTGTCGTTTGAGGACGAGGTAGATGTCGGCTGCGTTGCCGCGCGGGCAGCGGGCGAAGACGAAGTTGGCCTGGCTGGGCGTGATTTCGTAGCCGCGCCGGGCAAGCTCGGCCGCGAGGCGGGCGCGCTCGGATCGGACCGCTTGCCAGCCTTTCTGCGCGTAGGCCTGATCCTCGAGCGCCGCGGTCGCGGCGAGAATTGCGATGGCGTCGCAGTTGTAACTATCCTTCACCTTCATCATTTCGGCGACAACGGTCGGCGCGGCGATGGCGTAGCCGAAACGCAGACCCGCAAGTGAATAGCCCTTGCTGAAGGTCCGGCACAGAACGACGTTGGGGAACTCTCGCACCAAGTCGAGGCAGGATTCGTCGGCGAAGTCAACGTAGGCTTCGTCGACCAGCAGGAGGCCGTCGAACGCCTGGGCGAGCTCGCGCACGCGGGCCTTCTTGACCAAGGTTCCTGTCGGCGCGTTGGGGTTAGCGAAGAAGATCGCGCGCGGCGAGGTCTCTAGGAGCGCATTGATGGGCAAGTCCCAGCCGGGCGCCCACGGGACGGTGCGAACGCGGCTTTCGCCTTCATCCGCCAAGACCGGGTAGAGCGTATAGGTCGGATCGGGATAGGCGAGGACCTCGCCGGGGCCCACATAGGTTCGCATCACGATGGCCAGGATTTCGTCGCTGCCGTTGCCGGCCAGGACCATGTCCGGGGTCACGCCGTGCACGCGCGCGGCCATCGCGCGGAAGGCATCGGCCTTCGGACTCGGATAGCGACGCAGAATCTCCGGATCGACGGTGCGGATAGCTTCTAGTACGCGCGGACTGGGCGGGAAAGGGTTCTCGTTGGTGTTGAGCTTGATGACCTTTTCGCCAGGGCGAGGCTGTTCGCCTGGCACGTAGGCGGCCATCTGCGCGACATTCGAACGGGGCTTGGGTGTGCTTGGCATGGATACCGTGTATTTCGCATATCGGCTGGCTCGGTGCCAGGGTGACTGGTGGCGGTCGTGAGCGCTCCCCGCGGCTACTTCGCCAGCTACTTCCCCAGCGCGGGGTCGAGGTAGGTCACCAGGGTTGCGGTGATGTTGTCTTGCGCGGCACGCGCGGCCAGCGGCGAGGCGACATCGTTGATAAGGATCGAAAAGATCAGGGGCCTGCTGTTGGGCGCGCCGACGATGCCAGAAAGGCAACTCACGTTGGCCAGCGTCCCGGTCTTGGCGCGCACGAAGCGTTCGGCGGCAGAACCGGCCATGCGATGGGCGAGGGTGCCATCGGCGCCCCCGACCGCGAGGGACGCGAGGAATTCGCTGGCGATGCGGAAGTCTCGCAGGGCCGCACGCAGAATCATGGCGATCTGTTCCGCCGAAAAGCGGTTCGAATCGTACAGGCCCGACCCGTTTTTCATCACGTAGCTGCCCTTCGGAATGCCGGCGCTTTCCAGGTAGCGCGCGACCGCTTCCAGGCCCTTTTGCCAAGTCCCTGGCCGGCCCATGTTTTCCCCGCCCAGGGTGCGCAAGAGCTGTTCGGCCGCGAAATTGCTGGAGCGCTTGCCGAGCTCGTGCACGACCACCGCGAGATTGGGCGACTCATGCGAGGCGATCACGCGCAGCCCTTCCTTGGGCGCGTCGCCTGCGCGGGCGGGTTTGTCGACGGTGATGCCGCGCTTGCCGAGGATCTGCTTGAAGGTCTGGGCAAAGTAGACCTCCGGGGTGGCGATGCGTCGCTGGAAGACGCGCGGTTCGCTGCCGAGCAAGATCCGACCGCCAACCACAATGCGTGTCTGGCCACTTCCGGCATCTGCGGTTTCCACGCTGGGCGCGGCTGGGCCTTTCGCTGCGGTGGTCGTGGTGCCAGCGATGACCAGTGCGGGAGACGACGGCTCGACCGTCACGCGTGCGGGGGCACCGGCGGCGGCGGCGGGCGTGATGGTGACGGTCGCCGTGTTTGCGTTGAGTGATGCCGCCGACGATGGCGCGCGGAAGGCCGCGCTGTCGTCCTTTTGTTCGAAGGCTGGCGCGAGATTGCTCGGGTCGAACGCGTTTGCGTCCACCACCAGCCCGCCGCGCACCTTGCGCAGACCGACCGCAAAAAGGCTCGATGCCAGCGCGTTCAAGTCTTGCGTCGACAACGTGGGATCGCCCGAGGTTTTCACGTACAAGTCCCCGCGCACTTCGCCGCTGTTGATGACTTTGCCACCCTCGGGTGGGGGAGCGCCGAGCACGGTCGTCTTCCAACGGAACTCCGGGCCGAGGAGCGCCAGTGCGGCCGCCTCGGTGGCGATCTTCACATTCGAGGCCGCGTTGAGGCCGGTCTTTTCATTCCTCGCGTAGATGAGCCTACCGGTCTCGGGATCCATGACCACGGCCGAAATCTTCGCGTGTGCGAAGGGTGGCGCCGAGAGGATTTCGTCGAGCCGTGTCTTTAGCCACTGGCGCCGGGCTTCCGCGTCCTTGGGCGGTGGCGATGGCTGGGGCAGCTGGGCAGCAGCGTCGAGCGAAGCGACAGCCTTGGGCGGCGTGACGGTCGCGGCAACGGCCAACGCGAAGATGACGGGAAAGGTGACGCGAAATCGCATGGCGGGAAGCGTTCACCGATCCGGCGCAAAGGTCAAATACAGGCTCATTTCCAGATGGAGCCCCTCCCAGGGGCGGCGGCTCCCCACGCGGTTGACATGGAAAACCTGGGAGGGGTTGCAAGCCCGCGGCACCTGCTCCCCACGCGACACGGCCTCCGCAAGGGGTCGACGTCGAAGCGTTGCTTCTCCATAATGTCGATGTGGATCTTTTCGCACGCGCGGCCAACCGGGACAGACGAGGCCAGCCCCTTGCCGAGAAAATGCGGCCGACCAGCCTGGACCAGTATGTCGGGCAGGAACATCTGCTTGGGCCGGGGCGCTGGCTGCGGCGTGCTCTCGACGAGAAGAGCCTGACTTCGCTGATTCTGTGGGGACCGCCAGGGACCGGCAAGACGACCCTAGGTCGGTTGCTCGCCGCGGAGACCAAGGCGTCGTTCGTCGCGCTGTCGGCCGTCATGTCGGGCGTGAAGGAAGTTCGTGAGGCAGTGGCCGAGGCCGCGCAACGTCGGGACTTGCGCGGCGAGCGCACCTTGCTTTTCATCGACGAGATTCACCGNNCAAGGCCCAGCAGGACGCTCTGCTTCCGCATGTCGAGGCGGGCACGGTGATTCTGGTTGGCGCGACCACCGAAAACCCGTCGTTCGAAGTCAATGCACCGTTGCTTTCGCGCGCGAAGGTGGTGGTGCTGAAGGCCCTGCCCGAAGAAAGCTTGCGCACCATCATCGATCGCACGCTTGCCGATCCGCAGCGCGGGTTGGGGCTTGAAGCCATCGATTGCCCCGACGAGATTCGCAATCAACTTGCGCGCGAGGCGCGGGGGGACGCACGGCGGGCGCTGTCGACGCTGGAGTCGGCGGCCGCGATTGCGGTGCCCGGTGCCGATGGCAGAAAGCACATCAGCGAGAGCACGCTGGAAGAGGCATTGGGGCGCAAGACGCTGGTCTACGACAAGTCCGGCGACGAGCACTACATGGTGGTNNGCGGCGGTGTACTGGATGGCGCGCATGCTGGAGGCGGGCGAGGATGCGATGTTCGTCTTGCGCCGGATGGTCATCTTTGCGGCCGAGGACATCGGCAACGCCGATCCCAATGCCCTGCGGGTCGCGATGGCGGCCACCGATGCGGTTCGTTTCGTCGGGCTGCCCGAGGGCGTATTGCCGATGAGCCAGGCCGCGATCTATTTGGCCGTCGCGCCGAAGAGCAATACCTCGCTGACTACCTATGCCGCCGCCAAAGCAGCCGTCGAGCAATTCGGCGCCTTGCCAGTGCCGATGCATTTGCGCAACGCCAGCTCGGCGCTGGGCAAGTCGCTCGGGTTTGGCCAGGGCTACCAGTATCCGCACAACTTCGACGGTCACTACGTGGCGGAGAACTACTTGCCCGAGGAACTGCGGGACCGCCGCTACTACCAACCGTCGGCGTCTGGGCGCGAACGCGATATTGCCGCTCACTTGGCGGCCTTGCGAAAGACCGAGAAGTAGCTATGGCGCTTGGGCGGTCGGAGGGCTGCCGCCGATGAGGAAGTCGTAGAGGAAGGTTTCTTCGTCGGTGGTGAGGTGAAGACGTCGTCGATGGGCTTTGAGGTAAGCGGGCCACTTCTCGGCCGCCAGGCTGTGTTCGGCTGGGGCAAGATGGCAGGCGGTGCACTTGGCCGGCACGCGTGCGTGAACCGACGAGGGGCCTTCCACCGTCGGGGATGTCCCCGCACAGCTGACGGGGACGACGGATAGAAGCAGGGCCACGCTGGCGAGTTTCATCACAGAATAATGCCCAGCAGCGATCGGATCTGCAGGGCTGCCAAGTTGTTTCGCCGTCCCAACTGAGGCTCGGCCGCGAGCGTCCAGTAAAACGGCCCACTGGCAACGCTGATGCCGGGACCAAGGTAGCTGACGAAATACGCCACTTTCTCCTCGGCGACTTGCATGCGACCCACGTATTCCAGGCCGACGGCGAAGCCTGGCGAGAGGTGGTAGCCCACCGCCAACGATGGCATCACCGCGTACTCCCATTCCCTGGCGCCAAGCTCGAGCTCTTCCTCGACGGTGCCGTTGAACGCGATTTCCACGCGACCCAGGATTTTGGAGAGGATCAGCTTCTGTTCGATTTCGATTTCGTCGCCGAAATAGACGAATTCCAGATACACGCCGGCATCGACCGCGTGCACACCGGGATCCGCAAATCGGTAGCGCGAGCGAACCTTGATGCCTTCGAACTTGAAGGCACCGGCGGGATCCTGCTGAAAGACGTTGTAGAAGCCGAAGTCGAGCCGGTCGGTGATGCCGTACTCGAATTCGACCTGGTGCTGCCAAGTCGCGTGTGAATAGTCGTTCGGCGCCGTCGCCGATGTCGGCCCATCCCAGGCGACGGTGGGGCCGCGCAGACCAAGGTCGAGGTAGTGTTCCATCTCGAACGAGCCCTTCGGCAAGGTCATGTACGGATAGGTGTAGGCGAAGACGCGGCGGTCGGCGTGCGCGCCCTTAGCATGGAGGAGGAAGCTTGTCAGCAAGACCAGGCAGACTGCGATGCGTTTCACGGACGATCCTTTCCGGACCTGAGGCCCAAAATGCGAGAGCCCGGCGCGATGCGAGTGCATCTAGCCGGGCTCTGGGATCGACGTCCGCTGGCCGCTAAAGCTCAGTTTGGTCTGCTATAGCATACGAAATCCGACGGCGCAGCTCCGGTTTTGCTAGTCGTAGTACTCGGCGCCGAGGTGGGTGATGAGCTCCTCGCCCTTCAGATAGCGCAAGGTGTTCTTGAGCTTCATGAGCTG